>JAFLJU010000375.1 GCA_022712835.1 Desulfobacteraceae bacterium | reverse complement strand
CCCCTGTGCGGTAATAGATGGCACATTTTTTATGGCATTCTTTCCCGATTTGGGTCATTTCAACCAGGGCATCCTGTCCAAGACGTACCCGCTGGCCGATGGGCTGTAACTTCCAGTCAACCCCGGTGGTGGCGATATTTTCGGCAAAATCACCAAAATTAAGTTTAAACTCTTCTGTGCTGACCTTTTCGATGCTTTCAGCCGATAACAAACTTATTTGCCGGTGCCAGTCTCCTGCATGGGCATCCTCTTTTATGCCATGGTTTTCGACAAGCTCCGCCTGGTCCACGCAGGTTTTGATAGTGCCTTTTTTCTTGCTTATGGCGATGGAAACTATTTTCACGTTTTTTCCCCTGTAAATTAAGTTGATTATAATATTTACACTGGGTTTTATATCACAATGTAGCACAAAAATCCAACCCATATCTTCCCCCCAAAAGCATAACGATTGATTCTATTGTTCCATGCATTGACATGGCCATGAATAGATGCTAACCATTTTTAGGTATTTTAACTTCCAGCAATGACTTTTGCATTATCAATTTCATTTATTTACGATGAATTGCAATCAGCTGCCAGCCTATTCCATGTTCAAATGCGATAGTCTGCTCTGAATGTGTTTCGACACAATCTCTGGGGAACTCAAAGGAGGTATTTATGAAGATCAAATCGCATCATTTACATTTTCTGATGATAATCATGGTTATGTTCTTCGGTTTTACCTCAATTGTGGCGGGCGGGGGCCTGATCCCGAAAAAGGAGTTTTGTGTGACCAACAGCCTGACCAAACCCTTGACAAAGGTCTGTCGTGGCAACGGTGTTTGTTATCCTGGGAGTGATTCCCGCTTCCTGAAAATGTCTGTCAGAGAAGGGCTCGACCCCGAGATCTGGGGACCGGAAATCCCCCCGGGCCAGACCAAATGCATGAATATTACAAAAATTACAATAAATTACGCCAATGTATATGCAAAAATAGATTCAGCAAACTACATAAGATTTACAGATAACAGAGGTCAAAATGGCAATTGTGACAAATATATAGAGGTTGTGAATCAGACAACCGTGTATAAGCGTGACAAAAACTGCCTAAGATAAAATGGTAGCCCATGGGCTTCATCCCTAACAATCCCAGGCCATCAGGAATCTGATGCACCGAAGAATCTTACTTGTCAGTCAAAGGACAATCAATGCAAAATACAATTGGCGAACCCCATACCAGAAGTGGAAGTCACTACCTGACAGCCATATTGATCATGGGCATATACGGCGGTCAGGTCTGCCCCCTGGTTGAAACCCTTAAGCTATTGGACTGGTTTATTGAGCTAACCCTTATTTTCAGTTTTTTCTATGTTCTGAGACTGATTTTATTGAAAAAATTCATGAACAATATCCAGGGCCGAAACCAGATCACAAGACAATTTTGTATTGAACTGCTCTGCTGCTTCAGCGTTGGGCTCGTCATTGCCGGCATAAACAAATGGATGTATGGATTCCCCGGTATTGAAAGCGGACTAAAAATAATATTGGGAACCACAACCCTTGGTTTTTTCATGGCAACAGACTTGGCCCTGGCCAGGGAACGGATCATTGCCACACAATTGGCAGCCCTGAATCAGAATATCCAGGTAGATCCCCGTTATTTTCCGATGACCTTAAAATTCGGTATCGTGGCTGCCATAGCAGCCATTACTGTGGCAGCCATTATTTTATTGGTGATTCTCAAAGATCTGGGGTGGATGATGAACCTGGATACCATTGATGCCAAGTCTGCCAGGGTATCGGTAATAAAGGAAATCGGTTTTGTCACCCTCCTCTTTCTAATTCACATTTTCAATCTCATATTGTCCTATACCAAAAACCTGAATATAGCTGTGGGAAAAGAGAACACAGCCCTGATAAAAGTGACCCAGGGAAATCTGGACACCCGGATCACGGTGAGCAGCAATGATGAATTCGGAATCATGGCCCAGCATACCAATCAGATGATTGCCATGCTCCAAAAAAACACCAAGGACATCCAACAGACCCGGGATGCCACCATCATCGCCCTGGCCAGTCTTGCCGAGACCCGGGACAATGAAACCGGTGACCATATTCTAAGGACCCAACACTATGTCAAAGCATTGGCCAACCAGCTCCGATCCCACCCAAAATTTAAGGCCTTTCTCAATGAAGGAACTTATTTTATTCGGCCTGGTATTTTAATTTTGGATTCTGCCGTCTAAAATTAATGTTTAATATCTTACCACCCACAGGAGGCTGTTGGCTTAATAAGTGTTTTTTTATTCCTTCCCTTGCCCGGGTCAACCGGGACATGACGGTTCCCATGGGAATATCCAAAACACTGGCAATCTCTTTATAAAGCATGTCATCCAAGTAATAAAGGGTCAAAACTTCGCGGTATTTTACCGGAAGCTTTTCCATGGCGCTATCAATGCCGTTTAAGCCTGATTTTTCCACAAGGATTTCTTCAGGGTCCTTTTGTTTGATATGGCTTTTCAAAAATTCAATATAATCGGTTTCAGACAGCCGCTGCTGATTTTTAATCTTTTGACAGCTTTTCAAAAAATTATTTCTCAATATTCTCAACAGCCAGGACTTGCACTTAGAGAACTCCTTGAGCTGATGGAATTTATTGTATGCCATCATAAAGGTTTCCTGAACGATATCCTGGGCATCAAACACATTGCCTGTATATTTCAGGGCCACATTATATAAAAGCGTCATATGGGGATAGGTCAGATCTTTAAATACCTGCCTGTATTCCTTTTGATTGCGTCCCATTTTATCATTTCCTGATTTTGCCCCTCGTTTCATTAAGGTAATCAGAATATGAATCAATTCAATTGCCCATGGCAGTTTTCTTTTTACAGGCTATCCATGGCCTTTCTTCTAAGGCGAACCTAGCTGATTTTTTATTCGCCGGATTTGATATTGTCTTGATCTTTAATTTTCTGGTTTTTACTCTCTTTATTTTTTTTTGATACCGGTTCCAGATGAACCATTACATCAATGATTCGGCTGTTTTTTTCAAGAAGAATCACTTTGACGGTTTCAGAGATGTTATGACCCGCCGTGACCGTCATGGAGCCCTCCACTTCCAGATGGAGGTCCAGATAAAAGGAACCGGCTATTTTGCGGCTTCTTATTCTATGAGCCCCTTTGACATCGGGGATGGTCATAATGGTATTTTCAATGGCAATAAGTTCGTGTTGCGGCATGCCTGCATCCAGAAGTTCGCTCACACTGGAAAAGAGAATATCCAGGCCGACTTTAATGATAAATACCGACACAATGATGGCGCCCACTTGATCCAGGAAGGCAAGCTTCGGATTAATCAGGGTGGCAACTACCGCCACAAGGACCGGAATGGAAGACAGGGCATCGGTCCTGTGGTGCCATGCATTAGCCTTTACAGCAGAGGAGTTGGTTTCAATACCAACCCTGTAGGTAAGCCGAAACATGATCTCCTTGACAATAAAGGAGAGAAGGGGGCCAATGATGACCACCCAGTTCAGGCTCGCTTTGGAAGGGGTCATGAGGGATAAAATGGCGTTGTACCCAATGCCTATCGCAACCCCCATGAGAATCAGGCCAATGGTGATGGTCACAAAGGATTCGATTTTCTGGTGTCCAAAGGGGTGGCAATCATCTGCCGGGGCAGTCCAGTATTTTACCCCGAAGAGAATCACAAAGTCAGAAGATGTGTCTGAAAAGCTATGCAAGGCATCTGCTACGACAGCCTGGCTGTTACCCATTATACCCAGGGCAAACTTCACCCCGGACAAAAGGATATTGGCCAAAAGTCCGAGTAGTGTAATGTTCCGGATCTTGTCTTTTTCAGCAACAGGCTTTTCCATATAAATGTTCATTTTTTACTCCAGGGTTTGGCATCGGGCATTTTTTATTTTAATCTTATTTTACTTTAATAAGAGGAATAAATTTCAGATTGGCCTTTGGAAAGGGAAAGCTGTTTATTTCTGAAATCCGGATCCACCGGTAATCAATGGGGCCGTTCAAGTCAATCTCCCCTGAAACATAGTGACAGTAGAACACATCCATTTCAATCTTAAAATGGGTATAGGCGTGTTTTATCTGGACCAGAAAAGAATCAATTTTTACTTCCAACCCGGTCTCTTCCCTTATTTCCCGGACACAGGCAGCAGAGCTGTCTTCATCTAGTTCAAGTTTTCCACCTGGAAATTCCCACAACCCGCCCAAAAGGCCATCCAACTGCCTTCGGGTAATGAGCAGCCGTCCGTTTTTTCGAACAATGCCCACGGCAATGGCCCGGGTCGGCACCCGTTTGCTGGCAACCCGGACGGGAAATTGATCCAGGGTGTTTGTTTTAAGGCCGATACACTCATAAGCCAAGGGGCAAATTTCGCATTTGGGATGGCGCGGGGTGCAGACAAGGGCACCCAGTTCCATCACCGCCTGGTTAAAGGTGCCGGGATCGGTTCTTTCCAGAAGCGTTTCCGCCAATGATTTAAACGGTTTGTGGGAGGCGGCTTGATTTGTGGGGTGTTCAAGGCAAAAAAGCCTTGCCAGAACCCGCTTGACATTGCCGTCCACCACCGCATGAGGATGTCCAAAAGCAATACTTTGAACGGCCGAGGCAATATAATCCCCCACCCCGGGCAGGGTTAAAAAAGGTGCAAACTGATCGGGGATTTCTCCCTTAAACTGGGTTGTCACAAGAATCGCTGCCCGGTGAAGGTTTCGGGCACGGGCATAATAGCCCAACCCTTCCCAGCCCTTTAGCACAACTTCAAGATCTGCTGCGGCCAGATCCTTGACCAAAGGAAACGCTGCCATAAATTTCAAATAATAGGGGATGACCGTTTTAACCTGGGTCTGCTGGAGCATGACCTCGGACACCCATATGGCAAAGGGGTCACAACTTTCCCGCCAGGGCAGTTTGCGCTGATGGAGTGGATACCAGGCCATTAATTGTTTTTGAATAGAATCTATGGTTTCGCAAGATAAGGTCAATGGGGAAAATCCTTTGGGGAAATGGGTTTTGGGTTGAAATTTTTAATCTGTTTTTTAAAGGCTTCCAAGGTGGTGGCGGGACTTCGTCTTTGGAATCGAAGCTGGACATATAGGTCTGTGATGGCAATAATCTCCTGTTTTAAATCCGGTCTTTTTTTAACACAGGCGTTTGCAAAGTCAATGGGTCCCTGGTCCGATTGCCGGGCCATGCCATTTTTGTCAAGCCGTGAACAAAACAGAAAATAGGCCTGTTGCACCGGATCAAATCCAACTTTTTCCCGCTGAAACAACCAGACAAGAACCCCTAAAAACCCTGCCAGGCAGACAAGGGCCACCAGTGCCAGAATCAATTGCAACCCCGCAAATCCGCCCCATTTCCCCAGACCAATTTTTCCCAGGCCGATTTTTTCCAGAAACGCTTTTTGTTCAAAATAGGAATACCCGGTGAACCAGGCCTCCCACTTAAGGTTGACCGCGTCCAGGCCAAATTTGAATTTTTCGAAAAAAGAGAGCAGCCTTAGAGAAGATCGGTTGGAGGCAAAAGACCCGTCCGGATTTGTTTCCAATCGCCCGGGTGCCACCGCCAGGGTGGGGTCCACCCTGACCCAGCCGTTTTTACCATCAAGGATCTCCACCCAGGCATGGGCGTAGGCCTGTCGGATGGTCATGAAGTTACCGTAAGGGTTGTGTTCCCCGCCCAGATACCCCCCCACCACCCGGGCGGGAACCGCCATAACATTCATCATGAAGGCAAAGGCCGAGGCATAATGTTCGCAATACCCTTTTTTGTGTTCAAAAAGGAAGTCGTCAATGGGGTGACCCTGGACTTTGGGGGGATTCAGGGTATAGACAAATTGATTTTCCTTAAAATAGTCCAGCAAGGCCTGGGCTTTTTGGGACGGGGTGGTGG
>JAFLJU010000666.1 GCA_022712835.1 Desulfobacteraceae bacterium | reverse complement strand
GATTTCTATACATAATAGTTCTCCTTGAATCTTAACTTAACTCCTGCACTTCGTTGGTTTATTCAGCTTCTTGGATTTCTTCTGAAGTTGCAGTGTCCTTAACCTCTTCTTTAGTCTCTTCTTTAGTCTCTTCCTTAGCCGCTTCCTTAGCTGCTTCCTTAGCTGCTTCCTTAGCTGCTTCTTTAGCCTTGGCTTCTTCGTCAGCCGCCAGTCTCTCAGCGGTGGCTTTTGCCCGTTCTGCAACGGCTTCTTCGGCTAGTTTTGCAGCTTCTTCTGCTTCGGCAACTTCTTTTTCAAGGGATTCGAAAGTTACATCATCGGAAAGAAGGATGGTCATGAACTTTAAGATATCATCGGTAAGACGGAAATTTCTTTCAAGCTCTTTTACAAGGTCTCCGGTGCCGCCGTATGTTGCACATACATAATGGCCCCGTAATTTTTTTTTGATTCCATAGGCCATTTTTTTATTGCCCCAGTCATCAAAGTTTAAAATGATACCTTTTTCCTTGGTAATGATATTTCTGACTTTGTCAAACAGCTCTAAGCGTGCTTGGTCCTGAAGATCAGGGTCAGAAATAAATACAGTTTCATATTTCCTCATTTTGTCTCCTTGCGGATGTGAAGCCCCGATATTATACCGGAGCAAGGATTAATGTTAAAAAAAAACACCTGCCATCCAGATGTTTGTAAAACCATTTTGTATATCATTAAACCTTTGATGGGTCAAGGTTATTCTTGCGGCGACACAGGGAAACTCTCGGATACGGATACACCATACCCTGAAAAAGTTGTGGTTACAATTTTAACCACAACCCGCCAGCCTCCCATTGACCTGCCTAACAACCTTGGATAACCCTAAAGGGACAACAAGCCCTAATACAAGAGAATGCATAGTATCCAGTAAGTTTTTCGATCCTACTATTTATCATGCATAGGGATAATTAATCATGGATAGGAGGAACTGGTTACTCAAGTGTTTCTATTATTATCTGGATTTTGAAGAATGCCCAATTGGGATATTCGAAATCATGATCCGCCGGCCCGGGAAAAGTATTATATCCCTGAATTGGTTTATGACTATTCAGAGTCTCAGATTCCTGTAATTGCCATCCTCTTCGGGTGGCTTCTCCTGGGGGAAACTCTGAATCTTCGACAGGGAATTGCCGCTGGAATGGTGATCTTTGGCGTTGTGTTGAGTAACCATAAACGCCATCCCCAAAAAGGGTATTACCGGGGACCGGGAAAGTCTGTTCCATATCCTATCAATCATACGCCAGGCGTATTTCTTCATTGGTCAAAACGTGCTGAATACGATCTTGCTATATATCAGAGTGCCAAGTGCCAAGATTCTGGTGCGTCAAGTAATAGTTTTGCCGAATTGGATGGGTTCCAATAACGACATCCAACCCATATTTAGCAGGAATGAATTCACAAAAGGCTTTTAGGCGTTGACAAGGCGGATAGCCAACCACCAGACCCGTGGCTAAATGCATGACATCTGTGCCGTTTTTTTTCATCTCCATAGGAGCGTACTCAATGTTTCCACCGGGGCAGCCGCCGCAGGTGGTATATCCCACTATTTCGATTTCCTCTTCTTTGTACAAAGCAAAGGCGCCTTCACGGTTGCGCATGGCACGAAGGCACTTTCCACCCGCACAATTGTGATAGCGATCACAAATTATGATGCTGATTCCTTTCTTTTTTTTGTTTTCCTTTGTTATCTTTGTTTATAAATTGCTGGCCAGCACTTGCTTCCTTTAATAAGAAGGAAGCAAGTGCTCTGTGTGCTGCAGCTACCAATATCGTTGCTTGTTGGCTGTACCGGCAAAAACAACATTGCCCTGTTTAAACTTTTGTACAACATTAATAATTCGGCCTGATTGATCATTGACAACCTTTACACCCGAAGCCTCAAGGGTTTCAAATGCCTTGGAACCACAAAATCCTGTCAGCAACACCTCGGCCCCATGGGTGCTTACCATGGCTGCCGCTTGGATGCCTGCGCCCTTAAAGGCATTTTTATTCTTTTTATTATCAAGTACTTCATATTCAAGGGTTTTTGTGTCCACAATGAGGATATAAGCTGCTCTTCCAAATCTTGGCTCAAGTGTTGAATCAAGCCTGTCTCCCTGTGATGTAACCGCTAGTTTCATTTTAATAGTCTCCGTTATCGGATATGGAATTCATTCATTGGAATAATAAAATCTTGATCCTTCATACCCTGTCAAGGTGAAAAGCAAACCACATGCCAATGGATGAAGAAAAAATTAGTTTGGAAAAAATGCTTATAATTCAATGGATTATGGGGGTCGGAAAGCCACCGGCCGATAGGATTATAATAAAGGTCTCACAAACGCAATGATTGGGTCTCATGGATTCTCTTTTTGAGTTCCCAATTGCTTTTAAATTTTATAAAGAAAATTGTTCAAAATTGATATTTTACAGAAACAAATATTTGAAGAACACATCAGAAATATGAGAAAAAAAGAATTTCAGTGCTGGTGAAATCCTTTTTTGCAGGTAGTATTATGGACAACCTATATGCCATTGATGTATTACTTCTATCTGCCCCTGGTCGATATGACCAGGGGCAAACCCGGCTATTATTAGTGGAATCGTTTACGTCTCCCTACGATAACACCCCATGGTGTGATTTTAATTGTCTCTTCTATCTGAAGAAATTTTATATCCGGCTCATGAAAATCCGCTCCCTGGGTTTGTGGCACATTGGTTGATAATATTTCCCATAAATCGTGATGCGCTCATTTTTTTAATGCCATGATAGAAAGCGGAAAACAAGAGACCCATGCAAAATAGAAGGTGCAGAAGATTCAGAGCGATAATGAAACCGTTGGGAAACACAGTCCCTGGAAAATTTTTCACCATCAGCAGGATACCGGTTAAAATCAACCCTACAAAAAGAATCGCTTTTACCGTTATGGGCTTGATCATCTGATTAAATTTTATTTTCAAAATTATGGCATTCAGAATTGAGAAAACAACCAGTCCGATAAAAATACCGGCAAAAATATAATGCATCAAATGGGTAACATAAAAATTAGCCAGCCAACCAAGTCCCGGGATATCGGCTATATAATATCGTTTAAAAATCGGCATTTGTGCAAAACCGGATAAGGTCATAAAAAACAGGGTGATTCCGTAAATGTAAGACTGGAAGTTTGTCTTTTTCATTCCTCTTCCTCCTTTATGGCTTTGAAAAATTTACCTGCAGCAGCTGCGATTCCGGCAATGGGAGCTATGAGCATGGCTTTGGCAATATTATTTCCCGAAGCCATTTTATCTTTCACATTTTCAAAATGAAGCCTGCCGTCTCCTTTTTCAAGCAGGTCATAGCACCGGTCACATTTATACATCACCCCGTTTCCGGCAAAGGAGGGTAAAAGGTTAAGATAGAGGCCGGTACCGGTCTGGCGCTGGGGAATATCCCAGGGGCATACCGTTTTACATTTGGCTCCTCCAAGGCAAAGATCCGAATCGATTCGGGAAAGGCCGTTATCCTCCTGCTTTGCTGCTCCCCATGGACAAAGTTTTACACAGGGTGGATTGTCACAGTGCATACAACGCCTTGGAATGGTCAATTCGATATCTTCACCATCCAATTTTACACTGGTATGCTGGATATAAAGCAAATTATAGGGGGTTAAGCGGTCTGTGACATCCTTTTTCCCAGACCAGTCGTTAACGGGCACCCGTTCGGGAAACATTTTAGGATATGGCTTTTCAGGCTGCGGGTATTTGTCGGCATTTGATTCTTTGCAGGCATACACACACTCTTCACATCCAATACATTTTGAAATGTCAATCAATGTGGCAATGGGTTCTTTTTTTACTTTGGTTAGCGCATTTGCAGCCTGCGCAACGGTTGTTGCCGCGGCAACAGATCCTGCAGCGGTAATGGAACCGTAAGCGCTTAATTAACCCCATCTTTGCATTGAAGAAAAATTGTGGCACAGGATCTACAGTTTTTGGGAAATCTGATTATTTGTATTCAGGGATGTTGAGCTTTGATTTATCAATATACATTGGTAATAGTGCTTTGAATTCTTCGGCAGTCATTGCATCTGGCATATTTTCAAAGAGATATCTGAGATACCAGTAAGGTTCAAGAT
>JAFLJU010000634.1 GCA_022712835.1 Desulfobacteraceae bacterium | reverse complement strand
ATTTGTTCAACCAGGGTCGGCCGACAAGGGAACAGGCAAGGCAAATACAATCCAATTTGCCCACGGGTTGATGGATATCGGCCAGGTCATGGCACCTCCCATTATCAAACAGGTCAGAACCCATGCAGATTCCAAAGGACTTACCATTATCGATGCGCCGCCCGGTACCTCCTGCCCGGTGATCGCCGCCATGAAAGGAGTGGATTTTGTCCTTCTGGTCACCGAACCTACTCCCTTTGGCCTCCATGACCTTACCCTGGCCGTGGAAACCGTCAAAATATTAGATATTCCCCACGGCCTTGTCATCAACCGGGCTGGCATGGGCAATGATGATGTCAAAGCATATGCCCAAAAGGAAGGGATTCCCATCCTCATGGAAATCCCCTTTGACCGGAAAATTGCAACGGCCTATTCAAAAGGGGAATTGATCATCTCCTGCCTGCCGGAATACAAGGAAAAATTTTCGAACCTGTATGATCAGATTAAAACACTTGTGGCACAAAGGAGACAGGCCCGATGAAAGAGCTGGTAATTTTAAGCGGCAAAGGCGGGACGGGCAAAACAAGCCTGACGGCTGCATTTGCAGGTCTGGCAAAAAACATGATGCTCTGTGATACCGATGTGGATGCGGCGGATTTACACCTGCTCATGGCCCCGGAAACAAAAGAAAAAAATGATTTTATCGGCGGAAATCAAGCCATCATCAATCCTGATAAATGCGTGGGGTGCGGACTTTGTAAAGAGCTCTGCCGGTTTGATGCAGTAAGTGAAGAGAACCAAAGCTATACCATCGATCCCATTGACTGCGAAGGATGCGGTGTCTGCGTAGATCTGTGTCCGGAAGAAGCCATTGATTTCCCAAGAAAAACCTGCGGAGAATGGTATGTATCAGATACGCGATTTGGTCCCATGATCCATGCGCGCCTGGGCATTGCAGAGGAAAACTCCGGTCGTCTGGTGGCCCTGATCCGGGAAGAAGCCCGGAAACGGGTAAGAGAACAACACATAGACCTTATCCTCACCGATGGCCCCCCGGGTATCGGCTGCCCGGTCATCGCCTCCATGGGCCAGGCAAATTGTATCCTGATTGTGGCAGAACCCACGGTCTCCGGAATACATGACATGGAGCGGGTGGCAAAACTGGCTGCCCATTTTAAAATACCCGCCATGATCTGTGTCAATAAATTTGATTTAAACCCGGACCAGGGGCGGGCCATTGAGCAAATTGCCAGGGAACACAAAATCCAGTTTGTGGGCCGAATTCCCTTTGACCCTGAATTTACCAAAGCCATGATCCAGGGGAAAACAATATTGGAAGTTGCTTGTGATTCCAGCGCAGGCCGAGCCATACGAGAGATCTGGCAAACCGTTATGGCACACCCTGCCATGAAATTAGAAAGAATAATGTAATTATATAAACCATTTAAATTTATACGATAAGGAGTCACCAGATGAAAAACGGTAGAATTGCTATTCCATCCAATGGAGAAGGCGGACTTAAGGGAACCCGGGCAGGCCATTTCGGACATTGCGATGTATTCACATTTGTGGATGTGGAAAACGGGGAAATAAAAGAGGTCACCACCCTTGCCAACCAGGAGCATGCCCAGGGAGGGTGTATGGTACCGGTAAATCTTCTGGCAGACAACAGGGTCAATGCCCTGGTTGTCGGGGGTATCGGCATGCGTCCCCTCATGGGGTTTCGCCAGGTCGGCATTGATGTCTTCCATGACGATCAGCGAACAGACATTGAACCGGTTGTCATGGACCTGATCCAGGACAAGCTTACCCAAATCACCAATGACCAGGTTTGTGGTGGCGGTGGCGGTCAATAGCCACGCATTTGGAACCAACGTATAAAAAGGACAGGTAAAATGAAAATTGCAGTGACATCAAAAGGGCAGGATCTATCTGCCGAGGTGGACCCGCGGTTTGGCCGGGCAGCCTATATTCTCATCGTGGATACCGACACCCAAGAGTTTGAGGTGATTGACAATGCCACCAACAAAGACTCCTTTAAAGGGGCCGGCATCCAGGCCGCCGCAAGCATCTGTGACAAAGGCGTCACAGCGCTTCTCACAGGATTTTGCGGTCCCAACGCCTTTAAAACCCTAGAAGCTGCCGACATTAAAGTGGCCAATGATGCCAGCGGAACAATTCAGAACACCATTGACCAATATGCTGCCGGCAAATTTGAATTTGCGAGTGCCGCCAATGTGGATGGTCACTGGTAAACTAAAACTTTATATTCTTTTACAGCCATAGAGTTCTTGAAGCCCTGTGCTGGCATTCTTGAAGCCTTGTGCTGGCATTCTTGAAGCCTTGTGATGATGACACCTTGCCCCCTATCTCCCCCCTATCAATAGAGGTGTCATCAGCACAGGGCTTCATTTATTTTCAAGATACAATTTTCAAGATAAGATGAACCATTTGACATCACAAAACCCTGTGTGTTAAAAATCATAAGACAATCGATCCCACTTAATATTTAAATAACACTTTCGAAATCCAGGAAAATTAGAAAATGGAACTGACAGATATCTGCCCCTTGGAAACATGGGAAGCACTTGAAAACAACTTATTCACAAAATTTAATTTCCAGGGATCTGTGTTTGATCCCAAGGGAATTCGCATCTCCCAGGTGAAAAATTGGAGCAATGATCTGTGCCCTGCCATAAAAGCCACAGAAAAAGGCCAAAACTATATCTGTTCTGTGGCCCATATGAACCTGACAGCCATGGCAAAAAATACCCGGAAAACGGTGATCGAAGAATGCGATGCCGGCTTTATCAAACTTTTGGTTCCCATCATTTATAAAAATGAGTTCATCGGTATTGCCGGAGGATGTGGTTTGCTGGCGGAAGCCGGGGATGCAGACACCTATGCCGTCAACAAATTAGCTGGCATAGAAGAAGCAACGGCTGAAAAATTGGCTGAAGAGCTTCCCGTGATCACCCATGAAGAACTGGCCGAGGCAAGTAGCTATCTTAAAGACCAGGTAGCCTTGATTCTGGACGCTTACAGACAAAAGGAAACCCAATAAGAATGATCCCTGCATCTGACAACCCGCTGGCCCCCCCATCTGCCTTTGATAAAAGAGTCAAACGCAGAATATCTGCAAGAATCCATGAGTTTTTTGCCGTCTGCCCCCCGGGGCTAAAAACCGTTTGTACGGATGAACTGACCCAACTTCATCCGGATATAAAAGAGATCCAACCCATGACCGGCGGGGTGGCTTTTAAGACCAAACTGCCAATGGCCTGCCTTGCCAACCTGTCCCTGGGAAGCCCCAGTAAAATTCTCATGCGCATTGATAGCTTTAAGGCGGAGAATTTTACCACTCTTGAAAAAAAGATCAAAAAAATCGATTGGGAACTTTTTTTACCCGGCAATACAAACCTGGATATCCAGGTAACCGCTCACAAATCAAGACTTTACCATTCCGGTGCCATTGAAGAGCGCTGCCGTTCAATCATTGAGGCACGACTGTTCACGCCAGGAAAAAAATCGGAACAAAGCCTTTTCATCCGGGCGGATAATGATCAATTTGAGCTTTCCCTGGATATGTCCGGAGATCTTTTGTTCAAGCGGGGCGTCAAACAAAAGGTGATCGCAGCCCCCCTGCGGGAAAACCTTGCCTTTGCCATTCTGAAAACAGCCGGGTTCACCCGGGAAGATGTCCTGATGGATCCCATGTGCGGGTCCGGAACCTTTTCCATTGAAGCGGCTATGATCAAAGCCAATATCCCGCCGGGATTTTTCAGATCCTTTGCCTTTGAACACTGGCCCGGATTCAGGCAGGAAAATTTCAATTATTTAAAGAACCAGCTTCAACAAGCGTTCAGCCTGGAAGGCGGCCCTGAAATTTTTGCCTCGGACATGGACGATTCTGCCCTGTCTCTTTTGAGGGATGCCATTGGTCAACATGATTTTTTAAACACTATCCAGGCTGAGAATACCGATTTTTTTGATATCCAGCCGACGCAATTAACCTCGAAAAAAGGCGTGGTGGTATTAAATCCCCCCTATGGGAAGCGGTTGGGCAAAGATATTGACATGACCCGTTTTTTTGCCGAAATAGGCAAAAAACTGGCCGCTGATTTCAAGGGCTGGCGGGTGGGAATCATCTATCCGGAAAAGGCCTTGGGCAAGGCCATGGGCCTGCCCTTACAGCCCATGCCATTTTTCCACGGTGGGTTGGATCTGTTTGCTGGCATCGGCCAGATCAGGGGATAACCTTAAGACCTTTGGTAGATCCAGCCCGACGGTAGATCCCAGGCCAGTGGTAAATCCCATATTTTTTTGATCACAAAGACCATGAAGGATTTTAAAACACTTCCCCTTCATGGTCTTTTTTCCCATCATGGCAAGCCTTCTTTTATCACCTATAGTTTTTCTTGATACCTTT
>JAFLJU010000493.1 GCA_022712835.1 Desulfobacteraceae bacterium | reverse complement strand
CAGCATCATTGGAAACAACATGACCATGACCCTTGAAAGCTATCTTCGAAGCGTTCCCGAATCCAGGCGTAAAAATGTAAATTATTTTAGCGACTGCCGTATCACCAGAAACTGGCGGTATATGCCCGATTCGGTAAAACGTAAGTTCCCTGACTCCATTGCCCCTTCCAGTGGGCTTCATGTCGTTTATAATTCAACTTTTCTCGCGAGCTCCGGTCAGAATTATTTTATCATGGCCTTAAAGCGGAATGATCAGACCTATTACACATGTCAATGGATCAGTTTTCGATCGGCTCCCGGGGTTTTTGGCTGGAATTCAATTGGAAATATCCGATTCCTGGTTGTCATGAGCTGTCTTATGGGGATGGTGATTGCCGTTGTTCTATGGGGGTTTATCCGGCTGATTTCAAAGCCCATGGTTGATCTTAATAAATGGACAAAATCATTGGGGACCGCACTTGGTGAGCCCCTGCCTGATTTTTCCTACACAGAGCTCAATGAACTGGCATCCCTTATTCACGCAGGAATGGTTTCAGAGCAGAAAAAAATTGAGAAAGATCAGCAATTTCTTCATTTTGCAAGCCATGAACTGCGGACCCCCATCACCATCATTGCCCAGAATACAGAGATCCTTAAAAGAATTTCAACCCTGGACACCTTGAAAGCCAGAGCCATGGAAGAAAGGGCTGTAAACCGGATAGACAGGGCATCCTGCAACATGAAAAATATCATAGAAACCCTTTTGTGGATGGGCCGTGAAAATACCCATGATCTTTCCATGACCTCTGTAAGGCTGGACCTTCTGATAGGCGAGGTTGCTGAAAATCTTTTGCACCTGCTAAAGGATAAGGATGTGACAATTGATGTCTCAGTTTCACCCGTAACCGTGAAGGTTTTAGAAACCCCTTTGCGGATCATACTTGAAAATCTTGTTCGGAACGCATTTTTTCATACCTCATCAGGGGGGATCAAAATTCATCAAAGGGATGAAACCATCAGCATTGTCAATGATTTTAAGAAAGATGAAAATCTAACCGGTTTTGGTTTTGGACTCAAACTGACTTCCAGGCTCATTAACAAGATGGACTGGACATATAAAGCCGAGTCTTTTCCAGGCAAACACCGGGTGATTTTATCACTATTCTCCCGGGCATAACCTTACTGGATTCCCAATATACATCGGATAAAATGGGTCTGATCCCTACAGCTTTTGTGACCCAGGTCACAAAAAATATCAATCAGATACGTATACTTCGATAGTTTCTTAAATAAGGCTAACTTTTTATGTTTCCTTAACCTATTTTTAACCGTTGTTTAACTATGATGTTTGTTAAACAAACTATGGATCAACAAACTTTAAGTGGAAGTATCGATAGAAACAAAAGGAAAATCAGATGGAATTTCACAACAAAGATGTACCAGGCGTTTTTTTATTTTCTGGGAACAAAATTATTAAACAGATCAACCGGCATTCAACAGGTCTGGCCCTTTTAGTGGTGCTGTTTTTAACCGGATTACTGGTTCCGGTCTGCTCTGCTGAACTGACCACGCAGGATGTGCTGATTTCCATATCGGACAAGGGGACGGGGCCAAACCTTGCTAAGACTGCCAATGCCGCGGCAGCACTGAGCAAAAATGTAGGACAGTTCTGCAAAGACCAGAATTCCAATACCCTTGAACAGGCCCGGACGGCCTGGAAAACCGCCTATCTGGCATGGCGGCATGCTGAATCCTTTATGTACGGACCCTCAGCCAGGCTTGAAAAAAAGATAAATGTATGGCCGGCTGCCACGGTGGTACTGGATGTGGCCGTTAAAGATAGTAAGCTGGGACATATGCTAAACACGGCAGATACCAGGGGATTTTCCGGACTGGAATATCTGCTGTATGCCAAAGGTTCCGAAACAGCCGCAAAGGCGCGTTGCAGCCACATGCTCGCCATTACCCGGGAAATTGTCACGGATACAAAAGAGTTGAAAACCCAATGGGAAACAAAGACAGATGAGTTTAAGCGTGCCGGTGACGGCAATCCTTTTTTACTGCCCGAAGATGCCTTAAGTCTGATGGTTGCCAGGGTATTAAATGTCACCGAAGTGCTGCTCAGGGACCGCATCGCCGTTGTCAGTAATTTTTTTGAAAAACCCAGCCGGCCTGACAACCTTGAAGCCTGGCTGAGCCGATCTTCGGTTTTATCCCTGGAAGCGACAGTTAAAGGGATCCGCCAGGCAATTGTGGGCGACGGCAGCACAGGGCTTACTACACTTGTGGCCACAAAGGACGGGTTGTATGAATCAAAAGATCCCAAACTTGCCAGAGATATCAAAAAGCAGCTGGGTAAAATTGAAAAAACATTATCCAAACTAAATAAAATTCAGGATTTCCACGCCCGGATCAAGGATAAACCCGGGACCCTCAAAAAATTGTACAAGCAGCTGAATACACTCCAGGAACAGCTGGTGGAGGCCGCCCTGGTGCTGGAGCTTGACGTCCGTTCCGGTATTGAGATCCAGTTGACCGAGTAAAATGAAAGATTAGACTGACAGATTAGATTATAAATGCGTAACCATTAACAAGGAGTGAAGAATGAAAAAACGATTTATTTTATGGACGGGCAGGCCCGTCATTATCAGTTTAATTTTTTTCCTGGGACTGGCCCTGCCGCTGCATGCAGCAACGGAAGGAGGGATCAAGAAGGGTGTTGAAGATTTTTTGTTTGAGAAAAAAGCCTATACTGCTGTGGAGGACTATACCGAGAACACAGTGTTCAAGACCATCGAACTTCTGGTGCAGGAGATTGAAAACCTGAACACGGCAGTGGCTGGGCTTTCTAAAAGCCGGACCGATGCTGACATGGCCAAAACAATTGAGGCCTGGAAAGGCGCTATGGCCCAGTTCAACCGGCACTGGGCTTTTAATTACGGACCCGCAGCCCATTATGATTTTCACAAACAGCTGGCCACTTGGCCCTTTGACAAGGTATGGGTGGATCATTACCTGGATGAAATTGAAAAGGGAAACCTTGAGGTTACGGCCCGGTTCTTGCGCAAAAACAAGCATTCCTCAACACGGGGTCTGAACACGGCAGCCTATCTGCTGTTTCGGGACGGCAAGGTCCGCCCTGCCAAAAAAATCACCCCTGCTGAGTTGAAATACTTAAGGGCGGTATCCCAGGCCCTTTTGATTGAAAGTGTCGATTTTGAAGCCTCCTGGCGGGGGACCAAAAACCTTTCTAAAGAAAAGCGCAAAATTCTTAAAAATGCCGGAGTAAAAAAACGTTCCAGCTATGCTGTTGAATTTACCAACCCGGGTGAATCCGACAGTCGGTATACCTCCATTTCCGTTCCTCTCCAGGAAATCTTCCAGGAATGCACCACCGTGATCGAAGATATGGTGGCCGGGTTTTCAGAACTGGGTCAGGTACAGGAGAAATCTGCATACTGGGACAGTATTGATCCCTATGCAGATGCTCTGGACATGCTCAAGGGCGTGGAAAATTCCTATTATGGCGGTGTGGATGGTGCAAGGGATGCCTCATTGTCCGATCTTGTGGCCAAGAAAAACCAGATCCTTGACCGCAGAATTAAGGCCTCACTGGCCCATTCAATGGAACGGATTAAAGCTGTCCGTGACCTGCCCTCCGGCGCCGATGCACAAACCCGTGAACTCATGGTCAAAATTGCAGTATCAGAATGCGAAAAACTGTTTGACAGGATTACGGCTGCCACTCCCCTGGTCACTGCAGACTCGGCCGTGAAACCCTGGGCCGCCTACGGCAGATAAATGCGTGAATGTTTTGTTACCCTTTTTATAATAAGGAATAGATACATGAATAAATGGTCAATTTTGTATAACCACAAAAAAATGATGTTTCAGATAGCCCTGGCAGGGGCCCTTGCCCTGGCAGTCCCCTGTCTTCAAACAGCCTATGCCCACAGGGCCATTGGCGGAGTTCCCAAGGATCTATCCGAAGAATATTATACGGGCGGAAAAATGGGCACGGTGTTTTCCACCACCTCAAGGTGCATGGAGCTGCCTTCGCCTGCGGTTTCAGCAGACGAAGATCTGGCTGAGAAATTTGGCGCAGGTGAGGTGATTTTTGAGGCGGATTTTGTCACGGATCAGGACGCACCTTTTGGGGGTCTAGGTCCTATTTACAACAATAATTCCTGTCGGAACTGCCATCCCAACTACGCCCGGGGACGGCGGGTGGACAGCTGGGACGAGCAATTCGGCAACAGCTATCTGGCCTTTGTTCACACCCCTGATGGCAAGTTTGTCAAAGGGGTGAAGTTCATGTTCCAGACCATGGCTTCCCCACCTTACAAGCCCCTGGGTAAAACAGTGGATCTTAAATGGCATGAATATGTGGATAACCATGGCAACAAATATCCGGACGGCACCCCTTACAACAAGGGCAAGGAATATGAAGGCAGTCTGATCTATCCAACTGCCAGTATTGTGGACCCTCTTATTGAACTTCCGGCCAATCACAAGGTCAGCATTGAAGGCACCATCGGCATACCCGGAACCGGTCTTCTGGATGCCATCAAGGATGAGGACATCATTGCCGAGTACGATCGTCAGCAGAAACTTGAAGGCCCGGTGAAAGGCGCCATCAAGGGTAAACACGGCCGGTGGATAACCGAACCCTATGACGGTGAGAAACACTTGGGCAAATTTACCTCCCACAATGCCCGGGCAACCCTCCAGAACGGACCCGGATTCAATGGGTCCTGGAGTGTACCCAATATCACCAGAAAGGACAGAACCAAGCTGTTTGCCACCCAGGAATGGATAGACAAACAGGGTGAAATGGGCCTGGATACAGCCGCGCTTACCGCACACCAGCCCGAAGAGATGACCCAGGAAGATCTTGAAAATGTGATGATCTGGTCCCGGGGCATTGGGATACCTGCTGCCCGGAACCTGGAGTCCCCAATTGTTCAGCAGGGTAAAAAAATGTTTTACGAAGCCTCTTGCCAGGAATGCCATAAACCCACCTGGACAACCGGTAAAGACAAATATATCCCGGGTTTTTCCGATCAGAAAATCTGGCCCTATACCGATCTTTTGATGCATGACATGGGAAAGATGAGCCATGGTCTGACAAAGACCTTCCGCACACCGCCCCTGTGGGCCCGAGGGTTGATGAAAAACGTGGTGGACCATTCAGATATGTGGCATGACCTTCGTGCAAGGGATTTTGAGGAAGCCATTCTCTGGCACATGGGCGAGGCTGAAGAATCCAGGGAAGCATTCAGGAATATGTCTGCAGAGGACAGAAAGGCAGTGATTGAATTCTGCAAGGCGCTATAGTCACCTTTAACAACCATACCATTATAATATTACAAGACGCTGCTTGAAAAAGCAGTGTCTTGCCTCATTAAGGGTGTCGGCCGTATATGAAACCTATAATTATGTTTAGTGCTGGCCCAGGAAAAATGTTCCTGCTGGCCATTGTGTTTACCCTGTTTTTTGTATCCTGTTCGACCCACCGCCATCCTGGTGGGGAAAATGCCGCCATGGGCAGGTCTAAGGCAGGCGATGTGCCCTGTATTCTCATTGTCAGTGACAAAAAAGGCCTGGAGTGGAATGTGGCCGGATACCTGGAGCGGTACTATTCTAAAAAAAAATATCTGGTCCGGAATATTTTTTTTACGGATTTCTCCCTGTACAAAGGCCTGGATCACACAGCTGTAATCCTGCTTATCCTCGTTAAAAACGGCCGGATTCATTCGGATATAGAACCCTATATCCAGCTCAAAGGAGACGAAGGGCGTGATGCCCCTGTTTTTTTTATCAGTTCAATTTCTGGGGGGGAATGGGACAGGGAACACCGTCTGGTGGACGGAATTTCAGGTGCCTCGGAGATGGCCGATGCCATTTCCATTGCCGCAAGAATCATCCGCACCATAGACAGCCGGATGGATTAACCTCATCTTTTCTCAATACCGAATGCAGTTCCGCCCGGCCTCCTTGGCCTCATACAGTTTGATGTCCGCACGGTTGAGCAGGCTGTCCACGGATTCTTCGGGGCAGTTCTGGGCAAGTCCCACTGAAAGATGTATGGGAAGTTCGGCCTGGTCAATACGGCAGGGATTATTTTTGATGTAACCGATGATATTCTCTATGGCTTTTAGGCCTTTTTCAAGGTCTGTCTGGGGAAAAACCATGAGAAATTCATCCCCGCCCTGCCTGAAAACCTGGTCGCTCCGGCGCACCGCTTTTTTCAGGCAGGTGGTCAGGTGGCAAAGCATCTGGTCCCCGGCAAGATGACCGTATTTGTCATTGACCTGTTTAAAATGGTCAAGATCAATCATGGCGATGGCAAAGGGCTGTCTGTAGCGGACTGCCTGGCACATCTGACTTTTCAGGGCCTGGATGCCGGCTCTGCGGTTGCCTGCACAGGTGAGGTCATCTTCATAGCTCATTTTTGTCAGCTGGGCGTTCAGATAGATGATCTCCAACTGCCGGGCCCGCATCCGGTACTGCTGAATAAAGATATATCCCCCGGCCAGGAAGGCCGTAAGGATGATGAGGAGCCGGAATGTTGGATGGTACTGGTTTTCAATGGGCTGGTGGTTCAGTTTTAATATCCACTTGCCGTTGGGTACCTCAATGCACATGCGGACGAGATACGACCCGTTCCAGCCCTTGGATTCAAATAAGATTGGATTTTTTTCTGCATAGGGATTATCTCCTTCAATTCGCACCATAAGTCCCTGGGCCTCCATGAACTGAATTTTTTCAGGCAGGATATCCTCCACCAGGAGGATGGCAAGGGTAAACCCCCAGAAGTCCGACCTGTCCTCCATTTCTCTGAAAACAGGTTTCCGGGCAATCAGGGCATATTTGCCGTTCTTAATGAGGCGGACAGGCCCTGTAAAAATCATTTCCCTGCCTGGAACGGATTTCAGAGTCCCGTCCTCCTGACGCATTTCCTTGAGTATGTCATGTCCCATGTCCCCCTGGTTTTCTTCCAAAGGATAGATACGGTTCACAATTCCCCTTGGCGCAAGCTGGACAACACTGGGGCCGAGGCTGGAGTTTATGATCTGCCGACTCCATTTTTCAAAATTGTCCACCTGGTATCTACTGGATTTTATAAGGGCGTGAAGGGTCTCTGTGCCGAAGATTGCATGGCCGATATTGCGCTGTATATCCTGTGCAAGAAGGGCGCCGCTGTTCTGAAGCCTGTCCCGCAGCCGGTTTTTTTCATGGTCTGCATCATTCTGGATGACAAGTTCCCCCGCACCGATAATGAACAATGCCAGCAGGATGCAGAATCCAGTCAATTTGAGTATATCTTTTTTTAAGTTTTTTTTAATTAACCGATTCATTGTTAGTGGAGTATAACATATACAGATAAGGCTTGCTATGGCGCTGGGAAATATTTTACTCTTTTCCCCTGTTGAGTGATCAGCGGGCTGGCATACAAAAGATGAAAGGCCTTTTCAAGTTGACATAATCGAGTGCTTTAACTAAGTTATGGTCAGAAGAGTTTGTTTGTTTAAAATCTTTCCCCCCTGCTTTCCCGTTTTTCAGGGAAAAAAGGGGGCCTTGGTTCGGCTTTGGATAATTAAGCGGATGGATATAATGTCTGGTGTTTTTGAGTATACTGTCATCCTTGGGGGGCTTTTCTGCATTGCCCGGATTTCCCGGGGGTACCAAATTCATATTGAACCCCGGATTCAGGGGCGCATCGGCCGCCGACTGGTCTGTTTTTCAGCCCTTTTACTGATCTTCTGGACCGGGTACGGTATTGTGGTGTTTACAGGAATAAAAAATAATTATATCACCGGGGTGTTAACGGCCAATCTCATTGTTTTTGCAGCTGTTTTCGGGAATTGGCTGGCCTCCCCCCTGAAGCGACCAGCCGAACTGGTTCCCCTCTGTCTGGTGGTGGCCCTGTCAGATATATTCAGTGTGTTTGCAGGCCCCACAAAGCAGTTTGCAGGAACCATTTCCCAGTATTATGAAGGGGGCATGGAAGGTATTCCTCCCCTGGTTGATTTTATCCTGGTCAAAATGCCCCTGCCAGGACAGAAATTTTTCATGCCGGTGTTCGGTATTACAGACTGGATTGTCATTGTCCTGCTCTCGGCAGGTGCGGTAAAATTCAATATGGACGACAATCTTTTGCTAACCCGGAAAGCCCGGTCCGGAAGGCGGGGGCAATTGTTTTTTTTCCCCGTGGCCGGTCTGGGGCTGATCCTGTCCATTGTGGCTGCCAGGGAATTAAACCTCTACCTGCCGGCCCTTCCCCTTATCGTCCTTGTCTTTTTAGGAGTGATGACGGTCAGATACCCGGAGATAAGGCTGCTGACCAGGGCGGAGCTCAAGCCCATGGCACTGGTGTTTTTTCTCATGGTCAGCCTGATGGTTGTCTCTCACATGAGATGACTTTCAGGAAAACAACCTGGGGACTTGGAAGAAAATAAGCTTATAATAGCCCATGATAAGGGCTTCTCCCCAGAAAATATAAATAATTGATCCAATGGAAAGCCAGGGGCCAAATGGTATTTCAGACTGGCTGTCCTTATTTCTGATCATGGCAATGACACCGGAAAATATACCCAGAAAAGAGCCTGCGACTACAGTGAACAAAACCCCTTTGACACCTGTTGCCGCACCGATCATGGCAAGAAGCTTTATATCTCCTCCTCCCATCCCGTCCTTCTTTCGAATCATATAGTATAACAGTCCGGCAATATAGAAAAAACCTCCTCCCAGCAAGATTCCCAATAATGCATCCTTAACGGTCATGTTCCCGGTAAAGAAAAATGAGAAAAAGAAAATCACAATTCCCGGAAGTGATATCCTGTCGGGTATGATCTGCAGATCAAAATCAATAAAGGATATCACCACAAGGGTTGAAATGAACATGAAATAAAATAAACCCTCAAGTGTCAGGCCAAAGTAACTGAAGCTGATGCAGCACAAGATTCCTGTCAGTATCTCAATGAAAGGATAACGCAGTGATATTGTCCTGCTGCAGTTAAAACACCGGCCTTTTGTAAAACAATATCCCACAATGGGAAGATTCAGATAAAAAGGGATATTCTCTTTGCAAAAGGGACAATGGGAGGGGGGGGTGATAATGGATTTTTTGTTGGGAATTCTGTAAATACAGACATTTAAAAAACTGCCCATGCATGATCCAATCATAAAGCTGATGAAATGTGAAATATCAGGATGCATTTAAATTTCCTACCTTAATTTTATAAAATCAAATCAATACAGGATAATCAAACTTGCAAACTGTTTTTGTGATCTATATCACGATATCTGGTTTTTGGCTGTATAAATCACCTTGGCAATACCATCAGCAAATACCTTGCACCTGTTTCCGTCCATTGGCGGTTGGCCAGGGGCAATTATTAACATCTGACTTTATCATGGTATACTCCTTTTTTTAGAGTGCCCAGGATTGGGCACGGTTAGGAGTTATACACTATTTTGCTTTTCCCGCCGCTCAGCGGCTTCGTCCAACTATACATCGCGCTGAAATACAAACCCCTGCCGGGGGAAACCCCGGCAGGGGTATTAATAAAGTTACATCATTGGGAAGGCTGGCTGAGAGGATCAGCCGCTGCAGCCGCAGCCCCCTTTTGAATCAGACCCGCAATCTCCCTTTGAGTCAGACCCGCACCCGCCACCATCTGAGTCCGATCCGCACCCTTCACCATGGGAGCCGCAGCCACAACTGTGTTCGGCCGGAGGCGGAGGGGTTAAACCTGTTTCACTGATGGTAATATCAAAAACAAGTGTTTTCCCGGCAAGAGAATGATTGATATCCATTTTAACAGATTCTTCGCCAATCTCTGCCACAACGGCCGGAACCGGACGACCGTTGGGGTCCTCAAGTTCCAGTTGCAACCCTTCTATAAGGGGAATTTCCTCTGGGAAATGCATCCGGGGAACATCCACAAAGGCCTCTTCATTTCGCAGACCATAACCCTCTTCCGGCGGAATGGTGACGGTTTTGGATTCCCCTTTTTTCATCCCGATAACAGCGGTATCAAATCCCTTAATCAGCATTCCCGTTCCCACGGTGAATGTCAGGGGTGCCTTGCCCTCTGAGGTATCAAAAATGGTTCCGTCTTCGTGCTTACCGGTATAATCTACGGCAATGGTATCCCCTGATTGTATCGTTTCAGTCATGATTTTTTCCTTCCAGGCCCGGCCCTGGCCGTACCCTGATCTTCAACCGACCCATGCCTTTTTGACAATGGGAAACCGGAAATTTTAAAATAATATCCTTTAATTAAGGATATGACAAATAAATGAGGAAGTAAGGTAATCCCCAAATAAGAATTGTCCAATATTTTCATTGTTTTTCTTTAGGAAGCATCATAAAAAAGGTTATTAATCCTAAGCATATTTACGGGTAACCGGTTTAAAAAAATTACCGATTTAGGCCTGCAGATTCAAGCACTGCCGGCTCCCCTAATGTCGCCGTGAACACAGATCTGATTCCGGCCGTTTTTCTTTGCGACGTATAGGGCCGTATCGGCGCTGGCAATCAGGGTAGCCCTTTCTCTGGAATGATGGGGTGTCATGATTGCCACCCCGAGGCTGACGGTGGTTTGGATAATCTGTGATTCAAATTCCAAAATAGCCACGGATATCATTTCCCTTACGCGTTCAGAAAGTCCCCGGGCATTTTCCAGGGAGTCTCCGGGCAGGATTACGACAAACTCTTCCCCACCATACCGGGCGACCACATCTGTCTCCCGCTGAAAAACATGAAGCAGTATCCTGGCAACCAATTTTAAATATTCATCCCCGGCCAGGTGTCCGAAGGTATCATTCACCTGTTTAAATTCATCAATATCGCAGATCATCATGGCAATTGGGGTCTGGGCCCGTCCCCCCCGCTTCCACTCAAGTTCAAATGCCTCATCAAAGTATCTGCGGTTGAACAAACCGGTGAGCCCGTCCTTTTGACTGATTTTTTCAAGATACTTTGTTTTTTCTTCCAACAAGAATTCAGTTTCAAGCGCCTTCCAGTATTCATTACTTCCCCGGATGGCAATCAACACCATATACACACAAAAAAGAATGAACAATATGGCAAGGGGCAGGTGGAGACCGGCAAGGATAATGGCAATACCCGGTCCCAGGATAAAAAGGTTATATGCAATGGACAACCAAAGCAATGGCATATACGCCACCACACCACCGGCACACAGCCCAATGGTGCAGACCACCATGAGCAGTTTGTTATTTAATTCGCCCTCCTGTCCCATGAAGGTGGCAAACCCGATCCCCCAGACAAGTCCTGTCAAGACGATACTGGCAATAAACAGGTAAAGACTGCCACGGCCAAATTTTTCAGTCAGCCAGGAATCAAAGAACCGATGGAGCAAGCGAAAAGTACTGATCGCAACAATCAAAACAAAAAACGGGATGGAAAAAGAGGGATATCGGAGATAATAGCCGTCTGCAAACAACACCACGCAGACGGCTATTATATAAAAATAACTGCCAATTTCAGATCGTTTTTCAAGATCCTGGACCACCCGAGGGGTGAGTGTCTGCCTTTTAAACGCCACATTCGCTCCTTAAAAACCACGGTAATTTTAACGCAGACCAGAAGCATAGCACAAAAAGGCAGAAACTATTAAGCATTAATTAAAATTGCCCGACACCTTATTCCGCCATGAACGGGTATTGATAATTCACTGGCGGCACAAAGGTTTCCTTAATGGTGCGGGCAGAGGTCCAACGCAACAGGTTGAGCTGGCTGCCAGCCTTGTCGTTGGTGCCACTCTTGCGTCCCCCCCCAAAAGGTTGCTGCCCCACCACGGCACCAGTGGGTTTGTCATTGATGTAAAAATTGCCGGCAGAATGGGTCAGACGTTTTGTCATATGGGCGATGGCCTGCCTGTCCTGGGCGAAAACAGCCCCGGTCAATGCATAGGCCGAAGTCGCGTCCAGGATGGTAAGGGCCTGGTCCAGCTCCTTGTCAGCATATACATATACTGTCAGCACCGGCCCGAAAATTTCATCAACCATGGATTCATAATAGGGATCCTGGGCCAGGATCACGGTGGGTTCGATAAAATACCCGATAGACTTGTCCCGACCACCCCCGGCAATGATCTCGGCCTTATCCGAAGCTTCGGCCCGGCTGATGAACCCATCAATGGTATCAAAGGCCTTTTCGTCGATAACTGCATTTAAAAATGGGGTATAGGACAAAACACTGCCGGGTTTGATCCGGGATAATTGGGCGGTCAGTTTTTCTTGGAAAACATCCCATTTGGATTGGGGCACATAGAGTCTGGAACAGGCCGAACATTTCTGACCCTGGTATTCAAAGGCCCCCCGGATACTCGCTGTCACCACTGTATCCATATCTGCCGACGG
>JAFLJU010000637.1 GCA_022712835.1 Desulfobacteraceae bacterium | reverse complement strand
CGGTCGGATTGGACAATTTCATCCAGTTCCGGTAAAAATCCGATGATTTCATAATCCGGCATGCTTTCCCGGATAAGATCTTTATCTGCTTCAGATTTGACCCGGTTTCCCAGAATGACAATGTTTTTGATCCCGATATCCCGGCCCAGTTTTCTGATCTTATCGGCTGCCACCCGGCTTCTTTTTCCCGGATTTACCACAACGACCAAGGCATCCACGGAACCGGAGGTGGCCCTTCCTAAGTGTTCGACACCCGCCTCCATGTCCATGACAACCACTTCATTTCTGGCAAGGACCAAATGATTCATCAAGGCTTTTAAAATGGTGGCTTCCGGGCAGATACAGCCGGAACCACCATGGGTTACCGTCCCCATGACCAATAGTTTTACCCCATCTTTTTCAATGGAGAAACGGTCCGGGATGTCGTCCACCTTGGGATTTAGGGTGAAAAAACCTCCCATGGTGCCCGGGGTGGCGCCCGTTCGTTCGGCAATAAGATCGGATAGCTCTGCCACCGGGGTTATTGGTTGGGTTTCATCTATACCAAGCCCTGCTGCCAGATTGGCAACCGGATCCGCATCAATTGCAATGACGCTGGTTCCTTTATTTAAAGCGGCAATGGTCCGGGCAATCAGAGAGGTTACCGTTGTTTTCCCGACTCCGCCTTTACCGCCGAATGCTAGTTTTAAACTCAAGGGTCTTAACTCCTAAGATAGGGGGTTCACGTTGGGCAAATGAGGCCTTTAGTTTAAGGGTTTTAAAATACACCCTTTTTCATCCAAAAGATAAACTTTGTGACCGTTTTCAGCCGCTGCCAGTAGTAGATCTTCTTCAATTATTGCCTGGCTGTCATATCTTTTTTCAAAGATATCCCTGGGCATCAGTGCAAAGCAGCTTTCTGCATCCTCTTTGGTCTTAAAGGCCGGAAGGAATTTTTCATCATCTTCTTTACTGAAACCGACAACCTGCTCTGTTGCGTCGCCTGGGTCCTGAATTATCACATAGTACCAGTTGTCAATTTGTGTGTTACTTTCCATGGCTGTTCATCCTGTAAAAAACAATTTCTTTTAATTATAAGACATGTTTTGATAAAAGAAAGTCGTTGAATCTAAAAAAAAGCAAAGCCCCTGACCGGCAAGCGGACAGGGGCTTTATAAACCAATTCTACAAAAGACTAAATTTCAAGCCATGAATCTGAGTAAAGTGTTTCACCCATGATGACTTTATAGGTTTTTGCATAATCTTGCATTTCTTTGTCAAGACCCGGGATATTTGGTTGATCACCATCCATCATTCCATAAATCAGATCCACAATATCCTGGCGCTGACCCTTGGCAATAGCGGTGAGTTTGGTATCAAGGGGATCGGAAATAACCGCTGCCATGCCGTATTTTTCAAGCATAACCATATAAGTGCGATTCAAAATACCCCGCAGATGTTCCGGAGGTCCATTGGAAATATTGGACAGCCCGCAGGTGGATTTGACGCCCGGCGCCATATCTTCCAGCATCATCTGGAAGTTGAGAAGACTCATGCACTGTTGCTGCTGGATGTTAACAGGTGTTACAATGCCATCTACCCAGATTTTTTCGTTGGGAATACCGGCTTCATTGGCATAGTAAAGCAGCTCAACGGCAAGAGCCGCTCGTTCATTCTCGTCCCTGGGAAGTCCGTCGGGTCCCCACATAAGCGCCACAAAATCGGCCTCATACTTGGCAGCCATGGGCACCATTTTTTCGTATCTTTCAGGGCGCGCCATGATGGAGTTGACAATATGGGGCATGTCAGCAGGTTTACAAACCTTAAGCCCTGCTTCAATGGCGTCGATATTGGATGAATCCAGTAGAAGGGGCATTCCCGGAACTGCTTCCTGAACCACGTTAACCACCCATGGCATCAGCTCGGTTCCAAATTTTTTAGCGGGTCCCAGGTTGATGTCAATATAATCCATACCCAGTTCTTTTTGTCTGAGAACTTCTTTCTGAATGGGTTCTGGATTTCGTTTGGCCGGATCTGCTTCTTTGAATTCTTTTCCAATTACCGTGGAAATTACATTCAAACTTTCACCAAAAAGAATCATACTATTTTCCTTTAAATTTTTACTATTGTGAATCTTTAAAGGGGGTGGAACACACCAGGTGCCCCGCCCCTTTTTTTGCTTATTTTGTTTTGAGGAAAGCCGGCAGATGCGCAGCTTCTCTCGGGCCAACCGTAATGGTCCAGCCGGGAAGTTCTTCTTCAATGTCGCCTGCAATGGCAGCCGCATATCCGGGGATAATGAGTTCGGTGTGTTTTACCTTGTCCATGATGCCGCTCTTTTTTATAAAGGTACCCACATCATCGCCACCAAATTTTCCCGCCGCCCAGGCAGTCAGGACGGAAAGACCTTCAGAATCCTTGATCAACAGCCATGCCGGAACTTTACTGGCCTCAATTTCACCGGAAACAATGAAATAGGTCAAGGCAAAGTTTGTGGTAACCAGAACAGGAGAATTTTCATCGGGATTGCCGATTTCAAAAATACCTTCGGTAACGGTCATGGGACGCTGGGGATCGGTGAAGATATTGAGTCTTTCAAGCAATAGCGGGAAGAGGGATTCAGTCGCGAAATCAGACAGAACCACAATACCGCCGTATTTGGCAACCAGCATGCCGGCGATCATGGTTTCCATGTCCAGATTGGAAGCCATTTCACTTGGGAAGGTGATTGTAGGGAATCCAAGGGCTTTGTTGCCAGCCTTAAGGGCTGCCCGACGCAGGGCAACCTGATCTTCAAGGAGCTGTTTGATTTCCCTGCTACCCGTATCCAGAACAAGATCTTTAACACCCATTCCCATGAGTTTTTCTGTCAGGGGAATCAATGCTTCAACTGAATCGGCTTTTACGGCCAAGGGCAGATCAGCGTCCTTGGCAAGCGCGCCCATCTCGTCTACATTGGCGGCTGTTGCGGCATAGAGCAGAGGCCGTTTGAATCCGGCGGTTTCAATACCCGCTTTCATAACAGCTAAGTCTTCGGTCATGAGCACCAGGTTGAATTCGGATTCCTTGGCAATTTTACCTGCAACGGCTGCAAAGGCGGCAGCGCCGTTACCCGCATCTTTGACCATCAGAAGCTCAGGTCTCAGATTCAAGCCAACCCGTTCATACTGAAAGGCGTTGTAAACTTTCAAGGTATTGTCAAGAACTGCAAGATCAATATCAGAAGCAACCGTTGCTGCAAGAACCGTGGGGTTGAAAAATGTTTTTTCATGTCTGTAAAGAACGGTTTCTCCACCCGTGGTGGTTTTTCGGACACCCTTACCCAACGCAACCGGGCGAATGGGAGGTGCGGATGCTTCGGCCAGTTTTTCCTTTGCCTCATCGGAAACATAGGGGCAGGCGTCCAATTCTGCTTTTCCCGATGCAAGGTTCATTGCAAAGGCTAGGCATGTGGGAACTCCACACTCCTTGCAATTTGTTTTGGGAAGGAGTTTGAATATCTGTATACCGGTTAATGCCATTTTTATCTCCTTAAGTTATTCAAAACTATATGGTAAGGCCCGACAGTATTGATAAATACTGCCGGACCTTT
>JAFLJU010000492.1 GCA_022712835.1 Desulfobacteraceae bacterium | reverse complement strand
CATTTTATCGTTCAAGTCCCTGGCAGACGCTTTCAAGGAGAGAAGCGCGGCCTGGGACATATTTTTCTTCCGTTGAATCTCATATAGAATCGCTTCCTTTTTGATGGTCTCTTTTTCCTTGATCCGAATCTGAAGGTTCAGCTCTGCTTCCAGGTCTGTTTTTGCCACCACCTGTCGGGCAAGTTGCGCATCCAAACGGCTCAGTTCCTTTAGATCACGGTCCTGGGTTTCAAGCACCTGTAAATCAGATTGGACAACCTGTTTCATGGCATTCTGGGTTAAAACAAAGTCAAACACTGAGGAAGGGACACCCGCAATGTCCAAACGGCCAATCATATGCATCCGGTAAAGCGCATTCAGGCGCTCACCGGCATAGGATTGCTCTTGTGCCATCTGTTCGGCCAGGATTTCCTTGGATTCACGGACACTTGCATTTTTCATCGCCAAAGCCTTTGTTTCCTGGGACAGGGTTCTGGATTTTAACCGGGCCTGGTTAAGCCCATAGTCAATTTCATTCAACCCTTCAATCATTTCCATTTCTTTTTTGGAAAAGGCGGCTACCTTCTTTTCTTGTGTGGCAATTTTTTCTTTAGTAATTTTCTGATTGGTATTTTTTTTATTGGTAATTTTCTCCAGGGTAATTTTTTGAGTTACATTCTTCTTAGAGGAAACCCCTGGGGCTTGTTTGACAACTTTCACATGTTTTGGAGTTTTCTGGATCTTTTTGACCGCTTCCACCAAGATCAAACGGACATACTTAGGTCGATTTCGGATATACCCGTTATTCCCTTGATAAGCCACGGTCAGCCAACTGCCGATGCCGCCCTCTTTACCCACGACATCCACCAACGCCCCTCGTTCAAGAACTATCACCACATCTGAATACTCCGACGGCATTGCCCGAACATTTAACTTGGCAGAGGTGACAACCCCTTTGAACAGAACCTTTTTAAACAAAACCTTGCTTTCGGCCAGGCAATAACCAGAAGCCAGAAAGACAAAGCATCCGCACAGAAAGCTCAGCCGAATAAAGACCCTTGTTATTTTAAAATTTGTTTTAAGGACAGATAGCATCCAAACCAACCTAAAAATGTACTGGAAAAAAGAATCATCAAAATGGCTTTTACAGAAAGGAATCGGATATCCATGTAAACATATGTGGCCAAATCTTCTGAGATACCCGTTGATATGGTCAGGTATCCCATAAGAAGAATCACAAGCCCCACCCCCCCACCGAGAAATCCCTGGAGAAGTCCTTCCACATAAAATGGTGTTTTGATAAACCCTTCTGTTGCCCCCACCAGGCGCATGATCTCAATCTCAAGCCTCCGGGAATAAAATGCCAGCCTCACCGTATTGGCCGTGATGAACAATGCGATGAGCAAAAACAGACCGCACATGGCATATCCGGTCATTTTAAACAACTTGAAAATATTTAAAAATTTACCCAGCCAGCCCTGGCCATACTCCACATTTTCCACAAGAGGCAAGGATTGAACCTTCCGGGCAAGTGCTTGTATCTGTTCAAAACTGCCATTGGATTTTATCTTGATTTCAATGGCATCCGGTAGGGGATTTGTTTTAAGGGTTTTCAAAAACGCTGTCCGGGGGCCCATCTCTTTTTTTAATTTCTCCAGGGCCTGGGATTTAGAGATAAACCGCATTTCATCAATCCCCCCCACGCTGCGAATGCTGTCTTCAAGGGCAGGCAACCGATCCTGAGAAAAGTTTTTTTCCAAATAAATCATGGCACGCCCCCCCTGATTCCAAATCTCAATGACCCGGCTGGCATTTTCAAAAAAAAGCAGAAAGACCGAAACGATCAAAATGGAAAGGGAAATGGTGATAATCGTAATAAAATTCAAGAATCGGTTGGATCGGATATCTGTCAGGGCTTTGTTTATAAAACGGGTCATATGCGAAATCCTAAGCCTTCATGAAAGCATGGTGGAGGTTGTTTTCAATTTACCGTCTTCCAGAACAATATTCCTCCCCCGGACAGTGCTTTCCATCAGGTGAAGGTTATGACTTGCCACAAGGATGGTCGCTCCTTTTTTATGATATTCCATGAGAAAATCCATCACAGCCTGGGCAGCCTTCTCATCCAGACTACCCGTGGGTTCATCGGCGAGGATAATAGAAGGCTCTCCCACCACAGCCCTTGCAACCGCCACCCGCTGCTGTTCGCCACCGGAAAGGGTAAGGGGCAATGCATTCATCTTTTTTTCCATGCCCGTGGTCCTGAGCACATGCATCACTTTTTTCCGGATAAGACTTTGACTCTCACCCGCCACCTCCAGCACCAAGGCCACATTCTCAAATACAGTTCGGTTGGGAATCAATTTAAAATCCTGGAAAACCATGCCGAACCGGCGGCGTAGAAAAGGTAATTTCCCCGAAGAAATCCGGGCCAGATTCATGCCATCAATGAGAATCTGACCTTCGGACACCCGTTCGGCCAGATACAGAACCCTTAAAAGCGTTGATTTTCCCGCTCCCGAAGGACCGGAGACCAAAATAAATTCTCCGGGCTCAATATCCAGAGACACATCGTTCAGTGCCAGCTTGCTGCCGTAGCGCTTGCTCACATTAAACAACCGTATGATTGGGTTAATATTTTTATCCGTATTCATATTTTTGTGACTGCCCTGTGATGTCCATAATTGACTGAAAATGAATTTACTGATATATACCCTTCGTGTCAAGGAGTGCTGCAAAACAGTTTTCTTTACACCAAGCCTTCACTGTAACCGTAACCCGGCTTCTTCCACCAGTGAAGGCTTTGACATATTTAATCAATGGCGGATGCCGGGCACAACTAAAAGCCGACACCACCCAACAAAAATAAGGTTTATCGTTCATGATATTATTTGATTCCCACTGCCATTTGGATGACAACGCCTATGACAATGACCGCTTGGAAGTGATGAACAGGGCCTGGAATGAAGGGGTAAGGGGGATAATGGTGGTAGGTGTTGACCTGCAAACCTCCCTGGATGCCATCCAGATAGCCAAAAATCACGACCAAGATAACGAACAAGGCCAAGACCAAAGTCAAGACCCATCCAGTAATATGACAGAGGATCACCCCCGGGTGATCACCTCGGTGGGAATCCACCCCCATGATGCCGCCAATTGCTCACAAAAAACGCTTAACACCCTTAAAACCCTGGCACAGACCCACGCTTGTGTCAAAGCCTGGGGAGAAACAGGTCTCGATTTTAACCGCATGTTTTCCCCCCAGCAAGACCAGGAAACCTGTTTTTCCTCCCAGCTCGACCTGGCCGGTTCCCTGGACCTTCCCCTGATTTTTCACGAACGGGATTCCAATGGACGATTTTATGAAATTTTAGAATCCGAGGGTCCCGGCACCCGAAAAGGAGTTGTTCACTGTTTTTCAGGCACCAAACAAGAGATGTTCAAATACCTGGACCTGGGATATCACATCGGCATCACCGGCATTCTGACCCTCCAGCAAAGAGGGGAATACCTACGAGAAATTGCCCCGTTAATCCCCGAAGACAGGCTTCTGATTGAAACCGATGCCCCATATCTGACGCCAGCTCCCCAAAAAAACAAGTTCCGCCGAAATGAACCGGCATTTGTAAAATCCGTTCTGGCGACACTGGCAAAAATAAAAGGGACAGACCCCGAAAAATTGTCCCTAACTATTTTTAACAACACCTTAAAATTCTATAACCTCCAACCATAAGAAACCCTATCGCTACCAATCATGTCGATGCCAGTCCACGCAAAGGACACTCCAAAGAGTGGCTTAATTTTTAACCATCAGTTTTTCCACGGCCTTTTCAAGGCCATCCAGGGAAAGCTCATACATGGGAAAAATCTGGGATATGGCCATGATGGAATGGGTATATCCCCACATGGATTCCGAAATCGGATTGAGCCAGACCGTGTGGGGAAAAGTTTTGGCTAAGAACTTCAATTGCTCAAGACTTGGCCTGCCGCTTCTTTCCGAAATATGGATGGAGCCGTCATGGGCCATGAGCTCATAGGGCGCCATGCTGGCATCCCCAAGCACGATGAGACGGGTGTCCGGATCAAGTCGGGAAAACTCCATGAGGCTTTTGGGTTTCTTGTACCGGGCCGGATCCTCCCATAGATAATCATAAATCGTGTTATGGAAAAAATAGGTCTTCACCTCTTTGAACTGAGATTTGGCATAGTCAAACAGAGTCTGAACCACCTGGATATAGGGATCCATGGACCATCCCCCGTTGTCAATGGCCAAAATGATCTTGAGCCGGTCCTTCAATGCCCGGTCAAAGATAAGCTCTATCTCTCCTGCATTGCGCAGGGTCTCATTGATGGTCTCATCAATATTGATCCGGTCCCTGGGACCCGCCGGAATGAGATTTCGCAGTCGTTTTAAGGCCTCCCCCATCTTGGCCTGGGTTAAGGGCCCTTTGGTGGAGTAATCCTTGTATCGCCGTTCATTGGCGACCTTTACCGCTGATTTATTCCTCGATTCCCCTCCCACCCGCATGCCGCCGGGATGGTGTCCTGAATGACCCACAGGAGATCGTCCGCCTGTCCCGATCCATTTACTCCCGCCTTCATGGCGCCCATCCTGGTCCTTGAGGCGTTTCTTAAAATATTCAATCAATTCGTCCGGAGACATCTTGCTCAAGGTTTCTTCATCCATCCCAAGCGCTTTTGCCAATTGCTTGGGATTTTTCAACCATTCATCCAGCATACCCCTGGCAATCTCGTCGATTTCAAAACCATCGCCTTCGGGCAGGGGAACGCCCTCAAATTGGTGGGCAAAGACCTGGTCATAGAGATCAAAATATTTTTCGCTCTTAACCAGAATGGCCCGGGCGCAGGTATAGAATTCATCCAAGTCGTTGATATTTCCCTGGCTCAAGGCTTTTTGCAATATCAGAAAAGAGGTGGGAGAAACCGGGATGCCAACCTCTTTGAGTGTATAAAAAAAATTTACAAACATGGAGTACCGCCCATTAAAAAATTTTCCGTCTGGTTGTCAGATTGCTGGCCCGTTCATAATCTGGACTCTTTTTAAATAAAACCCCCAAAAACGGCATTTTTTCTTTGACAAGATCCTTGGCCTTAAAATCCGGATCTGCATTCAATGCCCTGATCCAATTGAGCAATTCCCGGGTGGCTGGTTTTTTTTCAATGGAATCAATCTGCCTTAATCGATAAAAGGCGTTGATGACATTTTCAGCCAGTTTGTCATCAATATTTTCAAAATGAACATTGATAATTTTACGCATCATTTTGGGATCAGGAAATGCAATGTGATGAAAATTACACCGCCCGAGAAAGGGATCTGACAGATCTTTCTTGGCATTGGAGGTAATAATGATCACAGGCCTATGTATGGCTTTTACACTTTTATCGGTTTCAATAATATCAAACTGCATCTGATCCAGAACATCCAGCATGTCATCTTGGAAATCTGTGTCAGCCTTGTCAATTTCATCAATGAGCAACACGGTTCTTTTGTCTGCGCAAAAGGCCTGGCCGATTTTACCCATTTTAATATACTCATCAATGTTACTAACATTCCGTTTGGAATCCCCAAACCGTGAATCATTTAACCGGGTCAGGGTATCATACTGGTACAACGCTTCCACAAGCTTCATGCTGGACTTTACATTTAAGGTAATCAGAGGCATGGCAAGGGTTTCTGCAATGGCATAGGCCAGCATGGTTTTACCGGTACCCGGTTCTCCCTTGAGCAGCAAGGGCATTTCCAGCTTCATGGATATATTGACAATTGAGGCCAATTCAGGATCCAGAACATATTTTTCTGCACCATGGAATTCATTATTAACGGTTGGGTTCATCGATGGATTCTCCACAAATTTTGAGGGTTCATTCTTTATTTTTCAAACTTTTATTATAGTTCACTATTCTTCACAATGAGAATATATGAATCATCCCGAGTTTTTTAACAAGTATTTTATTTCCAGGGTGGGTTTCAACCTGACTCCCCATTCATCATATTACACATTTGTAATATTAATATATTGTTATCGGATTCTAAAACGATTGACACAAATTAAACTTAGTGTTAATAATTTTATTTGACTTTAAAAGCGATGACTTAATAGGAGCATGCTATGATTGGTGGACTCGGAATGCCAGAACTAATAATAATTCTTGTAATTATCCTTATCATCTTTGGGGCTGGAAAGCTTCCTGAAATAGGTGCTGGCCTTGGAAAAGGGATTAAAAACTTCAAAAAAGCCACGAAAGATCCCCTTATAGACAAGGAAGACGAACCAGAAAAAATCGAAAAAGATTAAGGCTTTTTTCCTTAATTAGGACCGACCGCCTCTGCCGGATATTAATTTCATATCCGGCTGGGGATTTTCCATTTTCCGCCCCTGCAGACATATCACTACTTCCAAACAAACAGTTTTCTTTATTAATTACAAAAATGAAACTCTACACCCCCAAATAATAACATTTTTGTAATCAAAAACACGTAAAACAATTACCTCTCCGACAAAATTCACAGACACCAGGGCAAGACACCTTGTAGCCGTGGCTTGGCACGCCCATTGCTTATTAAGTATCCAACTAATTAACCCGTTAGGGAATGGATCTTACAAATGACCGTGGAAAGACCGGAAGCAAGTATTTTAATTAAGAAAAGGAAAACACTGATCAAGGGTTTCCTTGCGGGTAAATCCGTAAATTTTCTTAAAGCCCTTACCTCCTATGTGGATGAATACT
>JAFLJU010000394.1 GCA_022712835.1 Desulfobacteraceae bacterium | reverse complement strand
ATCCCTTGGATCCCCTGTCAAGGTGGCTGCGGTGCCTGCTTCAAACGCCCCGGTAAGTTCTGGGCCCCCTGCCATTGACACGGTCAAAGCCTTGATTGCTGAACAGACCGGGTATGCCGCGGACATGCTGGAGGATGACCTGGACCTGGAAGCCGATCTCGGGATTGACACGGTGAAACAGGTGGAAATCTTTGCCAAGGTGGCGTCTACCTTTGGTTTCTCCGTGCCAGAGGATTTAAAACTGCGGGACTTGAACACCATCGAAAAACTGGCCGCTTATGTGGCCACCCGGGTTACGGCTCCTGGCGTATCCCCTGTATCAGAACCTGTCTCAGAAGTTATATCACAAGTTGAATCACCCGCTACTAGTGTGGCAGATTCTGTGAACGTTTCACTTAAGCCAGGCGTTGGTGGACTGCCCAACGCCCTTGATACCGTAAAATCAGTGATTGCCGAGCAGACCGGGTATGCGGCAGACATGCTGGAAGATGATCTGGACCTGGAGGCCGATCTTGGGATCGACACGGTCAAGCAGGTGGAGATTTTTGCCAAGGTTGCTGCCACCTTTGGTTTTTCCGTGCCCGATGACCTAAAGCTCAGAGATTTGAACACCATTGCCAAGCTGGCCGATTACATCCGGTCCAGAACCAGTGGAGCCGCTTTAGAACCGATTGCCCTTGAAACCGCTGTTCCCAAGTCGGTTGTGCCGGGTGCTATCATCCCGGTGACCCAGGCAACAGGTCAAGTTTCGGCAAACACAGCCATTGATGCCGTTAAGGAGGTGATTGCCCAGCAGACCGGGTATGCCACGGACATGCTGGAGGAAAACCTGGATCTGGAAGCGGATCTCGGAATTGACACGGTGAAACAGGTGGAGATATTTGCCAAGGTGGCGTCCACCTTTGATTTTTCTGTGCCCGATGACTTAAAACTTCGGGACCTGAACACCATATCAAAACTTGCGGCCTATATCGATCAAAGAACCAGTGCGGCCGCTCCCCCGGAAAAAGAACCGATTCCGGTGACCGGTTCCGGAACTGGTTCCGGAAGTGTTTTGGAATCGGTGTCTCCTGGCGGCGGTGATCTTGTAACTAAAGACATCCTACCGGATCTTAGTTCCCCCATCAAACGATTGGTGGTGCGGGTGGATGAGGCCCCGCCGGTAGTTTCGGCCAGGGATTTTAAGGGAATGAACATTTTGGTTTCCCTGGACAGCCACGGTTTTGCAGCGGCTGTCATCAAACGGATAAAGAGCCTGGGTGGAAAGGTGATCACCCTGGGTTCTAAAACCGGCAAAAATTCCGCGGATCTTGATCTGGATCTTAACTGTTTACGGGAAATGGAAAAAAGCCTTGCCTCTTTTAAAACCAAAACCCCGGAGGTGAACGGGTTTATTCACCTGGCGCCCCTGGATTATTATTTTAAGGGCAAAGGGGTTGCAAAAAATGCTTTGGCATCAGACGAAGAGCTGAACACCACCATAAAGTCAGCCTTTGTTCTGGTCAAGAGTCTGTTTGAGAACCTGGACACCAAAGACAGTGTCATGGGAACCATTACCTTTGATTCGGTGATCTTTCCCTACATGGAAGGTGGTGGAAAGATTCATCCCATGTTTGCAGGGCTGTCCGGTCTTTTAAAAACGGCCAATAAGGAGATGCCTGATACCCAGGTCAAGGTGGTGGATTTCTCCTATTCCCAGCCGAAAAAGAACATCCCCAAGATTGCGGATTTGTTCATCGGCGAACTTTTATCCGAAGACAGACGGTGTGAGGTGGGCTATAAAAATAAAAAACGCTATGTGCTTTCCATGCACCAGAGCATTGCAGACAAAACCCAACAGGTGGTGTCCCAAAGGGATACCCTGCTGGTCACCGGTGGTGCCGGGGGAATTACCTATGAGATTTTAAAAAAGGTGGTTCAAACCTATGGGGTCAATCTGGTCATTCTGGATATCAATGATATTTATGCCACAGATCCCAAATATCTGGTAAAATCCTCCACCCAGCCGGAACTTATGGCATTGCTTCGAGAGGATATGAAAGGGGTAAAACCCGTTGAAATTAAACGGGCCCTGGATCGTTTGACCCGGGTGAGACAGTCCATTGAGAACATTGAATACCTCCAATCATTAGGGATTCGGGTGGATTACAAATGTGTGGATGTCACGGATTTTACGGCCGTGAAAAAAGCGGTGGATTCCTGTGATAAAATTGACGGGATTTTCCATGCCGCTGGCATGGAAATGAGTCAGTTCATTCCCAAAAAAGAGCTCTGGTCCTTTGAGCTGGTGGTGGATGTCAAGGTAAAGGGCATGCGCAATTTGCTGGAAGCTGCCAAAGATCGGGATTATAAATACTTTTTCACCTTTTCTTCGGTAACCGCTCGCTTTGGCAACCAGGGCCAGGTGGATTATACGGCGGCCAATGATTTCTTAGGTAAAACCTTGTTTCTGGAGCGCCAGCGTCATCCGGAAAGAACCTATAAGGTCTATGCCTGGACTGCCTGGGGCGGGGTGGGAATGGCCAC
>JAFLJU010000609.1 GCA_022712835.1 Desulfobacteraceae bacterium | reverse complement strand
ATTTAATTTATTTGATATCGTTCTTATTGTTGGTAATTCTTCAGGAGAACAATTCATTTTTTCCATCAACCTACGGTGTACTTCTTTCGCTGTTATGGGCGAATAAAGGTTCGTAGTATGAAAAGTTGGATCTGTTTGGCTGATTGGATCGACAATCTTTTTGATTTCTTCAAGTAAATTTGGATAATGTTCTTCACTGCATTTTCGACCACGATCAGAAAAATTATCGATACATGTAATTCCGCTTTTAAGCTCTTTCATGCTCTTAAGAATTGTTTTCCGATCCCATCCAAGTTCTTTTTCGGCTTTTAGTTGCCCTCCATATCCTAAAAGGGAAACTACACGAGCCATAAATTGTCGAGGTTCATGGCTTTTTAATTTTTTTCTTGTTTCATTTAAAAAAAAATTAACTGCCGGGGATAAATTTTCAAGATTAGGTAAATCGTTAATAAGATTATTCTGATTTCATGGTCTTAATAGATTCTTTTTGTTTCTTAAATCATTGGATATAAACCGGCTTGTGTTTGTCGAGAGAGAACATTTAGGGGCACTGAGTAAGCAAAGGCCTGCTTTCCCTCATGGAAGAGCAGGCCTCTTTAATTTGATATCGACTGCTATTGGAAACAGGACTGAGCCCTGGAGCTTACAGAACTTGGGCTGATCTGCTTGAACCCAGCCGAAGGGTCAAATCCAAGATAAAGCTTCGGACCGCAGTAAAAGTAATAGGTTTGTTCACTTCCATCCTTGAACAGTGTCATGTTCACATTGGTCACGGCACCGGTTTTAGGGTCAAAATTGATGAACATTGCCGTCCATACTTTATTGGCAGTACCCTCACAGATGGCCTTCATTTTAGGCCATAAACTCAGATCTCCGCTACAGCCTGTGGCTTTTGTGGGATAGGTTACCCCCATTTGTGTCCACCCGGAAGGTGCAGTTGGCGGCCAGGCTGGATCCTGGGCAAAAACAGTTACAGCTGAAAACAGAATAAGAAAACAGATCGCGCTAAACCGAATCATAACAACCTCCATTAAAATTGTATCAGAAAATTCCCTTGCGAAGGGCAGGTATCATTTATGACTGAAATCTTGATATTTTGTCAAGAAGTATGAAAAAATCATTCGATCCCATTGTAGTTGCAAACACTCTCTGGGTAACGGCACACGGCATATCCTCTCTACTGATTGATGGACAGGTTCCTGCTGAAAATGCGTTCCAGAAATTTCCGGCATTGCTAAAAAAGCAAAAGGGGGCAGTCAGTCCTGATATTCGCCAAATCTTTGAAGCCATAAGTCAGATAATATTTACCGGGCTTTTGAATGATTAGATTAATGAACTCCGTGGTCTTGATTAAAATATTACCATTATCCATAGACCGTCTTTCCCCCTTAAGATCTGAACATAAAATATTTCTATCCAATATAAATAATGGCGTTTTGAATACTTGAATTGTTCCATTTCTCATATAGAAATTTATTTTTTGAAATTTATTTGTCTCGTATCCCTATTTTTATGATATAAAGAGCTTACATGCTATTGATTTTAATTATTTAATTATTTTTCTATATTGTATTTTCTTCTATCCACGTACAGATAAAATGGAGAACATGTTATGAAAGAGTTGATTAAGCGCATTGCTCAAGCTTTGGTTGATAATCAAGATCAAGTTGTTGTTCAGGAAATCACGACTCAGCAGACCCTTGTTCTGGAATTACAAGTTGCAAAAGAAGATATTGGAAAAGTCATTGGCAAAAAAGGCAAAACAGCCCAGGCTATGCGAACTATTTTATCATGCGCATCTGCAAAAACACAAAAAAGAGCCATCCTGGAAATAGTTGAATAATATTCGTTTAACAATTATTTTGAATAAGGTAATTAGAATTCGTTTTGAAAAATGGAGGAAAGAATAGCTCCGTTTTGTCCATTACCTGAAGTTAAAATGGAGAAAAGAGACTCTTTCCATAATAAATAAACTCGGAAAAACCAATCAGGGAAACCCTTATTTTTTTGGATTCTACCTTTTTTCATTTCTTTATTAAACTAAAAAAATAACGTATCATCAGACACGACGCCAGGAGGAGATAGGAAATGGTTTATAGGCATTTCCCGCATACCTTTACAAAGCGCGTATCCTTTTATAATAGACAAAATTTCTTTGTTTTTGGCAAGGAATTTAAGCTGATTTTGTTGATTCACATTGATCATCTATTTTTGGAGAATTATTATGACTTCCTTCCTGTCTCGTTCGGCCCATAATTCAAATACCCGTTACCTGGCTGCCGTTGCCATGGGACAGAAACCGGCTGATTTGATTTTCCGGAAGGGCAAATTGGTGGATGTGTGTACTGCCAGGATCAGAGAAAATTGTGATATAGCCGTTTATAAAGGCTATATTGCACTGGTGGGTGATGCCTCCCATGTAATGACAAGTGTTGATACCCAGGTGGTTGATGTGGGTGGCAAATATCTTTGTCCCGGGCTCATAGATTCCCACATGCATGTGGAAAGTTCCATGGTGGATTTAAGATCCTTTGCCGCCGGGGTTTTACCCCACGGAACCACTACTATCTGTCCGGATATCCATGAAATGACCAATGTTCTTGGCATGGACGCGGTCACTTTATTTGAGGAGAGTCGAAAGGATCTTCCCCTCAAGGTGTTGACGGCCATGCCCGTCTGTGTGCCTTCCCTTCCAGGGATGGAGGATGCCGGGGCAACTATCAGCCCTGCCCAGGTGAAACAGGCCTATGAATCAGGCCTCGCTTTCCTTCAAGGAGAGCAGATGAATTTTCCCGGGGTTATCCATGGGGATGAAACCGTTCACAAAATCTTAAGTCACGGCCTTGCGGCCAATAAGGTGCTTACCGGGCATTATGCCGGAGAAGATCTGAATGCCGGACTAAATGCCTATATTGCATCTGGAATGACGGCGGACCATGAAACCACCACCGCCCAAGGCGCCAGTGCAAGGGCTGAGCTTGGTATGTATGTTCAGCAAAGATATGGCAGCGCGTGGCTGGATTTGCCCAACCTTATTACGGCGGTGACGGAGAATCCCGGAACAGATACGCGGTTTTACACCATGGTAACCGATGATGTCACTTCGGCCACCCTGGTTACACAAGGACATTTGGACCGGGTATTTCGAAAAGCGGTCAGTTTGGGACTTAACCCCATTGTTGCCTTGCAGATGATTAC
>JAFLJU010000459.1 GCA_022712835.1 Desulfobacteraceae bacterium | reverse complement strand
CGGAACAGATACGCGGTTTTACACCATGGTAACCGATGATGTCACTTCGGCCACCCTGGTTACACAAGGACATTTGGACCGGGTATTTCGAAAAGCGGTCAGTTTGGGACTTAACCCCATTGTTGCCTTGCAGATGATTACTATCAATGCCGCCCAAATGCTCGAGCAAAGCCGGTGGATCGGATCCTTAACCCCGGGGCGGGCGGCTGATATTCTGGTGGTTGATAATTTGACCGATTTTAAGGTTGAGCAGGTGTTCAGTGACGGGATAAAGGTGGCTGAAAATGGGAAAATGGTAAAGCCAATATCCGCTTTCCAATATCCGGAATGGGCCATAAATACAATGTATCATAATCGGATTACACCTTTGGATTTTCAGATGACAGCCCCCTGTACAGACACCGTGCGCGCCCGGGTAATAAAACTTATCCCTGGCCAGGTGAATACCCTGTCAGCTCAAGCACTGATGCCGGTCATCAACGGCGTTTTAAACGCCGATCCGGATAATGATATTGCCAAGGCCGCCATGTTTTATCGGCACAGGCCCGATGGCAGGGCAGACAATAGCCGGGGCCTAGGACTTGTTTCCGGAACAGGATTTAAGCCGGGGACGGCCTATGCATCCACGATTTCCCATGACTGCCATAACCTTCTGGTGGTGGGGACAGATGATGATGCCATGTGTTTGGCTGCCAATGCCCTGATTGATTCGGGAGGCGGATTGGTGGTTGTTCAGGATAACCAGATCATTTCCCTTTTACCTTTGCCCTTTGCTGGGCTGATGAGTCTTTCATCCGTTGAGGTGACCGCTGCTGGCATTCTTTCCATTGAAACGGCACTCCAAAAAATTGGCTGCACCCATGTGGCCTTTGAAATGACCATGAGTCTTATGGGGCTTGTGGTTCTTGGGGAACTTCGGCTCTCTAACCGGGGATTGGTGGAAATGATGGATGGTAAAGGTCCCGGGTTTGTGGATCTGATCATTTCGTGATTCGCACCCCAAAATTTGGGCCGAATCTTTGGGGGTATGCCTAGACAATTGGCTTTTCAGCCTGTGCTTTGATTGTCTTTAACATTTCATTGCGAATCAAACCGCTAAAGGGCCTGATTATAAACCAATAGAGCATAAAGCATATTCTGGTTGAACGGTCAGAGCATTGTATGCGGGTTTCCGTGGTCAATCGGGTTCCTTTGTTTTCTTCCAAAAAAAAGTTCCAGGCAATTTTAATCTGCTTTGAAGAAGACTGGTTTTGATCTTGGTCCCAATTAAAATTAAAATCTGGGACCATTCTTTGATCCGTCACCATCCCGATCACTATTTCAATGTTTTCTTTTTCTTCCAGAATATTAAAGGGGCCTTGGGATATAATACTTTTCAGGCTGATATCTGTTGAGGGCAATCCCCGTAATTTGAATAGTGTTTTGGTGATCCATGAGTTGTTCAGGTTCATCTGAAGGGTTTGGGGATACACCCGGTCAGTTTGGGCATTTATATGGATTTTATGAACTTCATTAAAATCGAATCGGGGAAGATAACGATCAATTAAATATTTCATTTTTTCTCCTTGTGGCTATTTGCACTATAATAAATATCTAAATATATCATATAATAGATAGCAATTTCAATTAAATCAACATTAAAATGAACAATATGGTTCATAGGCAGCATGCAGCAGTTCTCGGTGGGTGAATATGAACATGCCTGAAAAGGCATTCTGGAAAAATTTGAATATATTTTTCGTAAACATCGCAATTGCATACGGTTTTCTTAACCTGTTTTATTTTCTCAATTTAAGATTTTCTATCTTTAAACTCCAAAAAGGAGAAGAATGATGTTCTATCAGATACCAAAATGCATATTCATTTTTCAAATCTGTTTCTGGACACTTGTTTTTTGCAATATTCAAATTGCATATAGCGCTGAGAACAAACATTTTTTATGGGAAATAAAATCAAAGCAAAATTCAGTTTACCTTTTAGGGTCTCTCCATGCTATGCCCAAAACGATCTATCCTTTAACTGCATTAATAGAAAAAACTTATCAAAGCTGTGATACTATAGTTTTTGAAAACCTAAATGCTCAAAAAGTATCTCAAGAAGAAATTATAAAATCCTTTCAGATGATGGGGGTTATACCTTCTGGTAAATCAATCAAATCCTACCTTTCGAATGAAACTTTCAAATCGCTTTTAGATTATTTATTAGCTTCAGACCTGAAGTTAAGTCAGTTTATTCATATGAAACCCTGGATGTGTTCGGCATATCTTTTTCAAATAAAAAATGAGAAAATTGGTCTTGAAAAAAAATTGGGTATTGATAATTATTTTAAATCTAAAGCCGAAATTGATCAAAAAAACATAAAAGGGCTTGAAACATTAGAACAAACCTTTGACAGCTATCTCTATCACGACAAAATTGATCAAGATTTGTTTATGCAGATATCATTGAAAGAATTACAAGAATACGAATGGGTCAAAAGTCCACAGGCATGGGAAAATGGAGATATTAATTTTTTTTTAGCCATGTACGATATTAGTCTGCTTAAAAAGTTCCCAAAGCTTGATAAAGTCTTAGTTACCGACACGAATAAGCGATGGGTTCCAAAAATTATAGAGCTAACAAAAAATCCTGAGAATGTATTGGTAGTAGTTGGTCTTTTACATTTAATTGGTGAGGATAGTGTAATAGATATGTTGTCAAAGAAAGGATTAAAAGTAGTCCAAAAATAGGATGGTAAACAATCACACAGGAAATTAGCTTTCCAGTTGCTTAACATTATATTCAAAAATCCATTTAACCCATTAAATACCTTCCTGGAAAGGCTTTCCAAAAAATCAGGTTATTAAATGTAAAAAGTTTATTTTTTGCAGAACAGATAAAAGTTCCTCTGGACACAAGATATGGTATCGGGCTTTGATTCAAAAAACCGCATTTTAATGGGAGAAAGCCTCAATCCGGTTACGCCCTCCGGCCTTAGCACAGTACAGGGCCTGGTCTGCCTGGGACAGGATCAGGTCTGTGCTCAGGTTCTCCTGGTTAATGGTGGCTATCCCTATGCTGACCGTTACGGTTCTACCAGTCCCGGCATGGGGAATGGCAGCCCGGGCAAGGTTCGCCTGAACCCCTTCGGCAATATTGATCGCCCCTTCGGTATCGGTGTATCCCAGGACCATGATGAACTCTTCACCGCCGTACCGGCAAACCCAGTCCGTTTCTCGCGAAGCGGTTTGCTTCAATATGCCTGACACGGTCTTCAGGCATTGATCCCCCACAAGATGGCCACTGGCATCGTTAAAAGCTTTGAAGTGGTCAATATCGATCATGAGAATGGAAAAAAGATGCTGGGTTCGTTTAAATGAATTGATGAAGCTCCTAACTTTTTCCTCCATGCCGGAGCGGTTAAAGAGGCCTGTCAGACTGTCCGTGACCGAGAGCTTCTCTAATATTCGTTGGTGTCTGATGTTGTCCGAGCGTTCTGCTTCATAGGCTTTTTCAAAGGTGGTCAGGAGTAGGGCGACAAATCCGAATACAACCGGAACATTGATGATCCAGTCAATGAATTGCTGCCTGGGACTCATAGCTTTGAACAGACCGAGGTGGTAATAGAACAGGCTTATCAGACAAAAGACCAGCACAATTTGGCACAGGTTGAGGAAAACGCGCTCCCACCCAGAAACCAGAGTGTTGATCATGATCAGTGCTAGAGCTGAATAGATAATGCTGGGAGACACCAGGCCGGAACTGGATAGCCAGCAGATCGGCAGGATAATCAGGGAAAGAAAATAAATTCCCATTCTGTGCAGGGTTCGTTCATGACACTTTCCCTGGGCCAGGAAAAGAAAGGTTGCTGTGGTCAGGGCTATGAATAGCCATTTATAGTTGTAGGAATAGTCCAGACCGGACAGGGTATTGGTCACTACCGTGAACAGGGACATCACGGTAAAGAATATCATGTAGTAGATGAAGATCCTGTGCTTTACATCGGAGGCATGGCCGAGTTGCACGTTGAATTGTTCTAATCTTGCTTTAATCATACCCGTATGCTGCAATCCTATGCTCAAAAGTTGAATTATCAAATAGATACATGATTTGAGAGGGGGAGGCAATAGGATAGATACCTACTTTCCGCGGACCGGGATAAAACAAAAGGATCAGCCTGGCCTGAGCTTGTATGGATATGATCGCTCTGTAACGCACCGAATTTCTTGTCTACCTTTCAAGCTCTTACATATTGGGTCATCATAAGGGTTTGTACCCTTTGAGGTTATCCAAGGTTAATTGGCCTGCCGTGTTTATGATTATAATTGTAACCAAAATTTTTATTATTTGCCTCTATCCTAATTCTAATAATATTCAGATCAAATTTTCTTGGTTAGGCACCCCGAAATAAATAGATCTCCAATCTCGGAAGGCCTTAATTTTTATAGGATACAGATAGGCGCAGATTAGTAATCCTGAAAATCTGCGTCCTATTTTGGAGATTTATATTTTTCCGATGGTACCATCAGTATTGGTTACCGAGAATTGCTGGGCAGCATGGTATCCAATGGACAATATAGATTTTAGGTATTAGAATAGGGGGTATGGAATATTTAAATTTTATGGAATGAAGGCCAAGTTCTTTTTATACCGATCCCGGAGGTAACCATATGGAAAAAAATCCCCATCACCTTATTTTAGGAGAGCTATCCGATTTTTTGTCGGGTGAAACGCGCATCGATACTCATGATGAAAGGTATCGACAGAAAATTTCAAAACACCTGGTTCAAACACTTGGATATGAAAAACATCAAATTCGACCGAATGAAGAATTAATCATCATCGTTGGAAATCAACGCGCCAGGATAAAGGTTGATTTTCTGATAGATCAAGATGACAAAACCTGTATGCTGATCAAATATGCCCCTGGTTCCCTTGTGACAAGAAGGCTGTCTAATCTGGCTATTTCCAGGGTGATTCGTCCCTACCAGGTGCCTGTTATCGTGACCACCAACGGGGAAGATGCAGAAATTATCTCTGGGCTGACCGGTAAGTTAACGGGTCAGAGTATAGAAGGTATTCCGTCAAAAAAAATTTTGAAAAAAATAAGGTGTAGTGAAGCGTTCCCGGACATATCAGACAGCATGCATGAAAAAGCGTCCAGGATTGCCTATGCCTGTGAAGTGGATGGCGCCTGCCCATGTGACACCGATGTCTGCTTGATTCAACCTTAGGACCGCAAATCTTATAACGTGAACGAAATAGCTTGCCTTTTGGTCCATCTACTGCGTTGCATCAAAGGCAAAATAGGCCTGCTATTAGACCTTTAATGCGCCTTGTTGATGATGAAAAATTGTTGCGCTATTTATGTTCATCTTATTTCATCTCCGGTCCTTAGGGAACCAATAGTCCCATAATATGTAATATTTACGGATTCAACAGTTTGCCCAGATAATATCCGGTATAGGATTTTTTATGGGAAGCGATTTGTTCAGGGGTTCCTTGGGCCACGATATATCCGCCTTTGTCTCCACCCTCCGGACCAAGATCAATAATATGATCTGCGCATTTGATGACATCCAGATTGTGTTCAATGACCACCACGGTATTATTTGCCTCCACCAGTTTGTCCAGCACAGACAGCAACTTGTTGATATCATCTGAATGAAGACCGGTTGTGGGCTCATCTAAAATATAAATGGTGTTTCCGGTATCTCGTTTTGACAATTCCCTGGCAAGTTTTATCCTTTGGGCTTCACCGCCGGAAAGGGTGGTAGCGGACTGACCCAGTTTTATATAGCCAAGTCCCACTTCAACAAGGGTTGCAAGGGTATTTCGAATGGCCGATATCTTATCAAAAAACCGGATCGACTGGTTAATGGTCATGTCCAGAATCTGGGCGATGTTTTTCCCCTTGTATTTGATATCCAGGGTTTCCCTATTATACCGCTTTCCTTTGCAGATATCACAGGCCACATAGACATCTGGTAGAAAATGCATTTCTATTTTTACAATGCCGTCCCCGGAACAGGCCTCACACCTTCCTCCTTTTATATTAAAGCTGAAACGGCCGGGTTTGTATCCACGCGCCTTGGCTTCTTTGGTCTTGGCAAATAATTCCCTGATATGGGTGAGCACTTGGGTATAGGTGCCGGGATTGGATCTGGGGGTTCTGCCAATAGGGGACTGGTCAATGTGGATCACTTTATCAAGATGCTCGATTCCATTGATAGCTTTGTGGCTTCCCACGGGCTTTCTGGAATGGTTTATCTGGTTGGACAGGGTTTGGTACAAAGTGGAAAGCACCAGGGTCGATTTGCCAGAGCCTGAGACGCCAGTGACACAGGTAAAACAGCCCAGGGGAAAGCTAACATCCAGTTTTTTTAAATTATTGGCAGAAGCGCCTAGGATGGTAAGGGCTTTTCCATTGCCTTTTCTTCTGTTATCTGGGATTTTGATTTGCCGTTTGCCGGAAAGATAAAGGCCAGTCAAGGATACTTCATCTTTGAGCAGTTCTTCGGGAGGTCCTGAAAAAACAACATTCCCCCCGTTGATACCGGCGCCGGGGCCGATATCAATAACATAATCAGATGCCAGGATGGTCTCTTCATCATGCTCCACCACAAGAACGGTATTGCCCAGGGCTTTTAAGTTCATCAGGGTGTTGAGCAGTCTGGCATTGTCCCGCTGGTGAAGGCCAATACTGGGTTCATCCAGAACGTAGAGAACGCCGGTAAGTTTTGACCCTATCTGGGTGGCCAGGCGGATTCTCTGGCTCTCCCCTCCGGAGAGGGTTGCAGCAGCACGGTTCAAGCTCAGGTATTCAAGGCCTACATTTTCCAGAAACCCCAGTCGCTGGACCAATTCTTTGATAATACTGTCCGCGATGAGTTGATCTTTTCCCCCAAGGGTAAGCGCTGACATAAACTTAACTGAGTTCTGGATGGATAGTTCGGTGATTTCCCAAATTGCTTTCCCTCCCACCGTCACCGCTCTTCCGGCCTCATTGAGTCGAGTCCCCCGGCACTTGGAACAGGGTTTAAAACTCATAAATCGTTTGATATCTTCCCGGACCGAGACGGAAGTTGTTTCATTAAACCTGCGTTTTAAATTGGGAATCACCCCTTCAAACACTTTTTTGTAAGTGATTTTTTTGCCAGCCCTCTCCATATAAAAGGAAATCTCTTCTTTTTTGCTTCCGTATAGAATGGATTGTTGAAATTGGGATGACAAGGCCTTAAAGGGTTTGTAAATGTCTTCCTTATAATGGATGACAAGGGCATCTAAAAATTCCATAAATTGAACCGAATCTTTATTTTCCCAGGGGAGAACAGCCCCCTGACGCAGGGAAATGTTTTGATCCGGTACAATCAGATCTGGATCAAATTCCGTGACCGTTCCCAAACCGTCGCAACGGGAACAGGCTCCCTGGGGGGAGTTAAATGAAAAACTTGCCGGTGTGAATTCGGGATAACTTATGCCACAGGGAACACAGGAGGCATGTTCACTGAACAGGGTTTCGGTGTCGTCGGTGAGGTTGATAAGGGTTACCAAACCCTCGGACAAAGAAATTGCCATCTCAAGGGAATCGGTGAGCCGTTTTTCTATTCCCTCTTTAATGACCAACCGGTCCACCACCACATCAATATTGTGTTTTTGGTTTTTATTAAGTCCGGGCACCTCTTCGATTAACAAGATCTCTTTATCAACCCGAACCCTGGCAAACCCCTCTTGTTTCATCCTGGCCAGCAGATTTTCATGGCTGCCTTTTTGGCCGCTTATCAGGGGGGCCAGGATCATGATTTTGGCATTTCCTCCAGGGTTTTCATCTGCAACGGGTCCCAAAATCTTGTCAACAATTTGGTCAATGGACATGGATGAAATAGGTTTTTGACATTTATAACAATGGGGGCGACCTACTCTTGCAAAAAGGAGGCGAAGATAATCATAGATTTCCGTTACAGTACCAACGGTGGATCTGGGATTGTGACTGGCTGTTTTCTGTTCGATTGAAATTGCCGGTGACAGGCCGATAATGGCATCCACATCGGGTTTGTCCATCTGGCCTAAAAACTGTCTGGCATAGGTGGAAAGGGATTCCACATATCTTCGCTGGCCTTCTGCATAAAGTGTGTCAAAGGCAAGGGTGGATTTACCGGAGCCGGAAAGACCTGTGACAACCGTCAGGCTGTTCCGGGGGATTTCGACATCGATGTTTTTAAGGTTGTGTTCCCTTGCTCCTAGAATGACAATCTTGTCATTATCCATATGATTTATCCGCCTGGGTTTTTGTTTGATTTTTTTGGGGGCTGGTCGCCAGGTTTTTTGCCTGGAACGTGGCCATAAAAATAGCTTCCATAAGACTTGTCGGATCTGCAATACCTTTCCAGGCAATATCATAGGCCGTTCCATGGTCAACGGAAGTCCGGATGATGGGCAGTCCCAGGGTGGTGTTCACCCCGTCCTTAAAATGAATCATTTTAAAGGGGATCAGTCCCTGGTCATGGTACATGCAGATAACCGCATCATATTTCCCGTTCATTGCATGGTAAAATACCGTATCCGGTGGCAGGGGACCCTCAATGTTAAGCCCCCGTTTTTTGGCCAACTCAACAGCAGGACCTATGATGGTTGTTTCTTCATTGCCGAACATGGATTCTTCCCCGGCATGGGGATTTAAGCCAGCCACGGCAAGTTTCGGAAAAGGTATACCAAACCTATGGATAAGCGAGTCCTGGGTCAGCGCAATGGTCTGAGTAATGTTTTGAATGGTCAGACTTTCAGCTACCTGACAAAGGGGGATGTGTATGTTCACAAGGACGACTTTCAACCGAGTTCCCGCAAGCATCATGGCAAACTCATGACTGCCTGTCTGGTCGGCAATCAATTCCGTGTGTCCATGAAATTTTGATCCGGCAATCTTCAACCCTGTTTTGGTGATGGGACAGGTGACCAGGGCGTCTATCTTGTTGTTTTGGGTAAGCCTTACACCTGTGATGATATAATTTTCCATGGCTTTTCCTGACTCATAGGTCGGGGCGGCAAGAGAGGTTACATCTTCTTTAAGATCAGACGCGTTTATAATTGAGATCAATTTAGAATCATTAATGGCCTTTGATGGGTGATCCACAGTAACAATATCAAGGGGTACCTCTAAAAATTTCATGGCTTTTTTAAGAATAGTTATATCCCCAATGACAATGGGTTGGCATTGGGCATGGATTCTCTTATTGTTCAGGGCCTTCACAATAATTTCCGGTCCGATACCAGCGGGGTCGCCCATGGAAATACCGATAACAGGTCGATTCAAGATTGGTTTCATAGTATTGTCACTAAATTTGAAATAAGGTTATTGTCAAAAAATTTAAATATACCCTTTGAAAGGGAAAGTGTAAATAAAATTGAATGTAAAAATTGTGAAACCATTGTAAAATTCAGGTTTGAGAAATAAGGTAAGTTTTTATTAAATTCCGAATAAAATAGAGTAAAAGGCAGTAAATAGCAGGAAAAAAAAATTTCTCTTGCGAAAGAAAAAGGATGGATTGTAAAAAAACCTTTGAAAAAGAGATAGTTGTCGAAGTGGTTGGAATCTAAAGAAAAATTTTTGTTCCACAATAATTATCTAATAAATTAAGATGGTTGAAAAATTATGCCAGATGAAAATCTAATCGATTGCTAACCTTGTTTATTCGAGTTGACCCAAAATTCATAATCGCATAGAAAAACCTATACTTTTTATATTGTCCGTTAGATTCACGTTAATTGTGTATTTCCGCTTAACCTACTAAGATCCAAATTTGATTTTGGAAGAAAAGGTATTTTTGTCAACCAATGGAATTATCCTGGGAAAAAGTTAAGTTTCAAATTAAAAAATCAATACCTGATCATAGCTATCGGATGTGGATAGACCCATTGGCACTTCTTGAATATGATGCCAATGGTATTACATTGTCCACCCCAAACCAATTTTTTATCAAGCGGATAAAAGAAAATTATCTGGATCTGTTTAACAAAGAATTTATAAAGATGGGACAACCCATTCATATTACGCTCCAGGCAAATGGGGAAAAAGGTACCAATGACCCCAAAAAGGTAAAAGCCAAGAAAAATGATTCTGGAAAAAAACCCATAGAAAATAAATTCGGCAGTTCCTATCCAGCTCTGGCTGTCAGGCCCCGGTTGAAAAAATTGGAACAGGCAACATTACCTGGCCTGGATGCCACTTTTAACGGCGGCAGGATGCTTAAAAAAGGGTATACATTTGATGATTTTGTTGTGGGGGATAACTCAAATTTTGCCTATTCTGCCTCCCTATCTCTTGCACAAGGAAAGATGAACGGGGCTCCGATCCTGTATCTGCTGGGTAAAACAGGGTTGGGAAAAAGTCATTTATCACAGGCGGTGGGGCATCATATGATGGCCAATAAAAGATCTAACCGGGTTTATTATGTAACGGCCGAAGACTTTACCAATGAAATGATATTTTCCCTGAGGAACCATACCATTGAGCGGTTTAAGGAAAAATATCGAAGAAAATGTGATGTGTTGATTTTGGAAGACATTCATTTTTTGTCCGGAAAAATGGCCACCCAGAAAGAGCTTGCCATCACTTTGGATTATCTGCTGGATGCGGATAAGAAAATCATTTTTTCCGGGTGTGAGCTGCCCGATGAAATCCCAAAGCTCAATGATCAGTTGAAATCTCGATTGACCATGGGATTGGTGACCGAGATTGAGGCACCCGATTATAAGACCCGGTTGAGAATATTGAAAAAGAAATCCCATACCCTTGGGTGTAAGGTTCCCATGATGGTGAACGAATACATCGCCCAGGAATTGTGCGACGATGTAAGGCAATTGGAAAGCGGGTTGTTCGGTGTGGTGGCAAAGGGGCAGATCATGGGCCGCAATATTGATATTGAACTTGCCAAAAGTGTTCTGGACAACATCACTAAAAACCGCAAGCGCATAAGCATTGATGTGATTAAACAATTGGTTTGTAATGAGTTCTCCATATCGGAAACAGATATTATGTCCAAATCCAGGAAACAAATTATTGTTAAACCTAGACAGGTTGCCATGTTCCTGGCAAAAAAATATACCGATCAGCCCATTAAAAAGATTGGTTCCAGTTTTAAAAAATATCATGCCACGGCAATTTATTCTGTAAATGCCATTGAAAAGGAAATCAAACGAAAAGGCGTTTTGTTTGAGCAGATTAATTACATTTCCAAAAAGATTGAAGCCGGTAAGTTTTAAATGGGCCTATCTCCCTCCGTTTATAAAGCGTTTGAAAAAATTGTCGGGAAAAAGTATTTAACCATCCAAAAAGAAGATCTTCTGTGTCATTCCTATGATGCCACCGGGAAATCTTTTTTACCCGATGCGGTCATCTTTCCTGGGACAGAAGGCGAAGTTTCTCAAATTTTTAAACTGGCCTCCCAAAAAAAAATTGCTATTATTCCAAGGGGCAGCGGCTCAGGAATGACCGGTGGGGCGATCCCGGTTGAAGGAGGAGTGGTATTGGTGACCAGCCGCATGAACCGGATTCTTGAAATCGATGAAGACAATTTCATCGCCCGGGTTGAACCCGGGGTGGTGGTTTCTAAAATTCACAAGTCTTGCGAAGATAAAGGCCTTTTTTATCCGCCGGACCCGGCAAGCTCATCGGTCTGCACCATTGGTGGGAACGTTGGTGAATGTGCTGGCGGACCCCGGGCAGTTAAATACGGGGTAACAAGGGATTATGTTTTGGGGCTTACGGCTGTCATGCCCTCAGGGGATATCATTAAAACCGGAGTGTCTACGGCCAAAGGAGTTGCCGGCTATGACCTTACCCGGCTGATTGTGGGGTCGGAAGGGACACTGGCCGTGGTCACCCAGATTGTTTTGAAATTGTTGCCGAAACCAAAAGCTGTAAAAACATTGGCCGTCTTTTATGACAGCATGGATAAAGCGGCTAAAACCGTATCTGGCGTAATGAAACAGGCCATTATTCCCCGATGTGTGGAATACCTGGATGAAGCCTCCATCAATCTTGTTCGCAAATTTCTTTCCTTTGAACTACCCAAAACAATTAGGGCATTGTTGATTTTAGAACTGGATGGGGATGAGGATCAGGTTGAACGAGAGGCCCTGCAAATTCAGACCTATTGTACGGGTGTGGGTGCCATTGGGGTGGTGGTTGCCAAAGATCAAGTTGAGGCACAAAAGTTGTGGGAGGCCAGAAAAGCATTGTCTCCGGTTCTCTATAAAATTGCCCCGAATAAAATCAATGAAGATATTGTGGTTCCCATCTCAAAAATTCCAGAAATGGTGAAAATTATCCAAAACATTCAACAAGAATCCGGCTTAACCGTTGTCAGCTTCGGTCATGCAGGTGACGGTAATATCCATTGCAACATCATGTACGATAAAAAGGATAAGGACCAGGAAAAAAGGGCTGAAAAAGCGGTGGATGAATTATTCAACGCGACGCTTGAATTAGGCGGTACCATTACTGGCGAACATGGGGTAGGTATCACAAAGATGAAATATCTTCCCAGGGAAATCGGCACGCTTGAACTTGAAATTATGAAGGGGATAAAACAGGTGTTTGATCCAGATAATATTTTAAATCCCGGGAAAATATTTCTTTAAGGCTTGTTTTGTGATGGCTTTTTAATTGGGTTTGACAGCATAGTCATTGTGAAGCAATAATTTTTCAAGAATATCTATTTTCGGATGCCGGGTCCGCATCACACAACATTTGATCGAAATCGAACAATAGGTTGAGCATAGTTTGTTCTTTTTATTATATTCACCAAAACAATCCGGTGTATCAAGCGCATCTTTTTTCTCTTTTTGGGGGAAGACTATCTGACTCAAATCTTTTATTTTCATGTAATTTCCATATTCAATTTTTATATATTTAGATACTCATTGATCAAAAAATGTACTTAAATGAGCACCATTGATTCTAATTTTTCAACCAGGGGGATCAGGGTTTGTTTTTGGTTGGCTGACACCGTAATTCCTTGATTTAACAGCCAACGATCATCAAAATTATCCAGGTCAACCTGGTCCAGTTTGTTGAAAACATACAGGGTGGGGATTTTATCAAGCTCAAGTTGTGTTAGAATTTTTTCAACGGATTCTTTTTGCTGTTTATATCTTGGGTTGCTGATATCAACCACATGCAGGATGATATTGGCCTCGGATAGTTCTTCCAAGGTGGCATGGAATGCTTCCATTAGTTCCTTGGGAAGGTTCTGAATAAACCCAACGGTGTCCGTAATAATGACTTCCGTGTCCCGTGGGAAGCGCAATCGCCTTGAAGAGGGATCCAGGGTGGCAAAAAGACGGTTGGCTGCAATAATATTGCTCTGGGTCAGGGTGTTGAGCAGGGTGGATTTGCCAGCATTTGTGTATCCCACAATGGAGATAATGGGCAGGTCTTTTCGTTTCCGTTTGGCTTTTTGCTGGGTTCTCTGCTTTCTGATTTGAACGATCTCTTTTTTCAACCGGGAAATCCGATCCCGGACTCTGCGTCGGTTGATTTCAAGTTTAGTTTCTCCGGGGCCCCTGCCGCCGATGCCACCCGTTAGGCGTGACATGGCCGTATTCCGGGTGATAAGCCGGGGCAACAGATATTCCATCTGGGCTAGTTCCACCTGGAATTTGCCGTCCCTGGATTTGGCTTGTTTTGCAAAAATATCCAGAATTAATTGGGTTCTGTCAATGACCTTCATTTCCACAAAATCGGTAATGGATCGGATCTGTGAGGGGGTTAACTCCCGGTCAAAAATCAGCATGGTGGCATGGCTCTGGATCGCCTGGATGACAAGGGTAGACAATTTGCCTTTACCCACGACAAACTTGGCATCAATTTGTTTTCTGCGCTGAATCGCACTTCCAATCACCTTTATCCGGCTTGTCTTGCAAAGCTCTTTTAGCTCCTCAAATGAGGCATAGGCCTCCCTGGGGTTGGTGGTGGTGGCATTGATTAAAAATGCATTTTCCTGGCCGGTCTTGGGGCTGTGCAACGCGTTCTTCTGGGATAATTCCAGTTCCAGGGCATGAATCTGTGCCTGGCAATCAATGTCCATGTAGTCGATGGTGGTTCTG
>JAFLJU010000564.1 GCA_022712835.1 Desulfobacteraceae bacterium | reverse complement strand
TCCCGTGGCAAAAGAAGCATCCCTCACGGCCCAGGCCATGGGAAATGAAGTGGAGACACTTTTTGATGTCGGTGTTGCCGGAATTCACAGACTATTTGCCCATAAGGACATAATTTTTGAAGCCAGTGTGATCATTGTGATCGCTGGCATGGAAGGCGCCCTGCCAAGTGTCGTGGCTGGCATGGTCAAAGCCCCGGTGATTGCGGTTCCCACAAGTATTGGCTATGGCACCAGCTTCAACGGGATGACCGCCCTTCTGGGCATGCTCAATTCCTGTAGTTCCAATATTGCGGTGGTGAACATAGACAATGGATTTGGCGCAGGCTACATGGCCTCCTCCATCAACCATGTATCGGCAGGCAAATTGTAAAGGTGCTGCCCTTTCAAAAAATCTGGTTATAACTCCCTTCTTAAATCAAGGGCTTCTGGATTGTGCGGATCAATGCGGAGAATCTGGTTGAGGTAATCGTCCGCTTTCAGCACTTTTCCGTTCATATGATAAATTTTAGCAATATAAAGTTTTGCTTGGACATGATTGCCCCTATGGGAATCCACATTTCTAAAATATTTCAAGGCTTGCTCAAAATCACCGGTATCATAAAATACAACCCCTGCCCGATGAATAAGATCATAATTTGAAGGATTGTCATTAATCGCCATCGCCAATAGATTTTTCGGGTAATCATACTCCCCGTTATTCAGACAAATATCAATAATGGCATCCTGGAAAGAAAGCTTTTTACCGGATCTGACCATCACCTTTTTAAACAGTTCAATGCCCAAAGATTTATATCCGCTCCCCATCAACTTTTCTCCAAGAATCATGGCCGTATTAAAATACCGGGTACTCAGGGACATGATTTCAAGATAAATCCGGGCCGCTTTTTCATATTCATTTTTTTTCAAATAGAATCGAGCCAGAACATCACGGGTAATGGTATCCTGGCTGTTGACCGACATGGCCTTTTGCAAACATTTTTCACCAATTCCGGACTTACCAATTTTAAAGTGAACCAAGCCCAGCCTTCGCAAAATCCTGGATGCAGAGGGCTTGTGAGTTAACGCCAGCCGGATCTGTTCAATGGCGCCATCATAATCTTCTGCCTCTTCACGCTCCCGGGCATTCAGCAAATATTTGGTGGCCTGGTCTGGATGATTGGCACTCTCCACAACCGCCTTGATTTTTCTATCCAGAGCTTCAAGAGTCAGGGGTTTTAACAGATAGCCATCAATTTCACTCTCCGCAACCTCGGAAACAATATCGCGTTCATTTTCTGCGGTCACCATGATGACCGACATATCTCTCAGGGCCTTATCTTTCCGGATCATGCTCATCATCTCGGTCCCGTTCATCACCGGCATATTCCAATCAATAATGGCAAGATCACAGGGAGTATTGCTCAAGACCGAAAGCCCCTCTTTTCCATTTTCTGCAAACCTGAGAGTTTTTCCGATATCAAGATTCCTCAGCATTTTCCGTATGGTCAGCCGCATGCTTTTCATATCATCCACAACTAAAATTGACATACTTTCAATATCAATCACGACGTGGCTTCCTTGCTAAAGGTATGAAATTCTTCTTCAATATCCGAAAAAATCTGTGATATTGAAACCAATTCCCCTTGATTTGCATCCTGCTCCAAGCGCAAGGCCATCTCTTTCAAAATATCGGCATTCACATTTGCTGCAGATCCCTTCAAGGCATGGGCATGGGCTTTGATCAAATCCGTATCTCCATTATCAAGTGCTGTTTTAATTTTTACGATCAATTCAGGTGCCTCCTCAAGAAAAGCATCCAATACAACCTGGATCAACTCTTCATCGTTGCCAAACCGTTCAAATAATTTGGCCTTATTAAAACGTTGGGCCCCATTTAATTGGGAAATATCTTCTCCAAACACAGTCTCTTCAAGGTCTATACTGTCTTCTACAATACTATCTGGTTCGACACCGTTGGGTTCGATACCGTCTGGTTCAATACCGTCTGGGTCAATACGATTCAGGATCTTTCGAAGCACCTTTTCCTCCAGATGTATCTGTATTTTTCTGGCCAGGATATCCGGTTCCACAGGCTTGGAGAGAAAATCATCCATACCGGCCTTAAAACAGCGTTCCCGATCGCTTTCAAAGGCGTTGCCGGTCATGGCAATGATGGGAACAGGCGCTAGCCCCTGCTCTTTTTCATAAATCCGGATCAATCGCGTGGCCTCTAACCCGTCCATCACCGGCATCTGACAATCCATTAAAATCAAATTGTAGGGATTGTCTTTATATTGTTGGACTGCCTGTTCTCCATTTCTTGCTTCATCGGTGTAATATCCCTGCTTGCCGATCAGGGCTTTGGCGGTTAACAGATTGGTCTCCATGTCCTCCACAATCAGAATTCTGCGAGAATGTTTTTTGGTCTCTTCAAGAGAGTACCGGGTAATGATCGGCAGACCAATTGTTTTATTGCTCCCATGAATGGATAATACCGATTTGATACAGTCGGACAGCACACTTTTTTCTACGGGTTTGCTTAAAAATGCTAGGAACCCGATTTCTTCAAAAACCCTTGCGTCTCCTTTCTGGCCCACTGCGGTCAAAAGAATCATCTTTAAATGTTCAAATTGAGGGTCATTTTGAATCCTTTCTCCCAAAAGCCTTGCATATTGATCGGATTCCTGGGCCTCCATGATGATGAGGTGAAAAGGCATATTATCATCCTGGGCCCATTTAAGCATTTCAAGGGCTTCCACATCATCCAATGCCTGTTCATAGGAGATATCAAGGGCGGATAGATTGTCATCAAAAGTTTTTCCCAATGTAGTGTTATCGCTGATGACCAGAATTTTATAATCCTTAACCGGAAGGCTGGAAAGGTTAAAAGAAATTTCTCCCTGGGATTGTTTTTCCAGAGGCAGGTCAAACCAGAAGGTACTGCCAACCATCTCAATACTTTCCGCCCCGATTTTACCCCCCATTTTTTCTACCAACAATTTTGCAATGGAAAGGCCCAGGCCGGTTCCCCCAAATTTCTTGGTAATGGAGGCATCTGCCTGGGTAAAGGAACCGAATAAAGACAAAATTTTCTCTTCCTTGATACCGATCCCCGTGTCATCCACGCTGAAATGAAGCCAGGGCACTGGATTATCTGGTTTTTCATCTAATTTTTCATTTGGTTTTTCATCTTGGGATCCCAGGGTAACATTCAGACAGATGCTGCCGTCTTCTGTGAATTTAATGGCATTTCCCGTTAAATTGAGAATAATCTGACGAATCCTTCCAATATCGCCTTTTAAAAGCCTGGGCACCGAGGAGTCAATGGCGTAGGTAAATTCAATGCCTTTTTGACGGGCCTGGAGTTCGGGCAAAGCGACAATGTCCCGAATGGCTATCTCAAGATCAAAGGAGATGATATCAAACTCCAGTTTGCCAGACTCAATTTTAGACAGATCAAGGATATCGTTCACAATGGACAATAATGCACGGGTGCTGTTGTAAACAATCTTGGAATAATGCCGCTGCTCATCATCAAGATCAGAATCCAGCAATACGTGCATCATACCGATAATCCCGTTCATGGGATTTCGAATTTCATGGCTCATATTGGCCAGAAATCGGTCTTTGATTTTAAGGGCAGTCTGGGCATCCTCGGATACCTGTTGAATCTGGGTCCGGCATGTTGCCAATAATTTTCGATCCCTGTGATTCTGGCCAATGATCAGCCCCATGCCACCGGCATACAGTCCAAAAGCAACCAAAGTAAAAAAAAATCGGTATTGATTAATATTCAACTCTCCTGGGCCCCATGATGGTCCAAGATAGAGCAAACATAGAAAAACAAGGACGCAGCTATTGTAGAAGGCCATTGAGTTTTTTCCAGAAAACAGGATGGTCAAAACAGGCATGAAAAACAAGATCAATAGACCGGGGCTATAAAAGCCACCGGTGAGACAAACAAACAAAATTGAAAATATAAAAAAAAGACTGATGAGTATATGACCGGCATATTCCAACCGATCTTTCAGGATCAAACCATAATGATTGATCCCCCAGACAAACAACAGACAACCGCCGCAAATCACCAGAAGACTTGCTTTTGCATAGACTGCAAGTCCGGTAAGGACAAAAAGAGTCCCGGAAATAAGGTATGAAAACTGGGTAAGTAATGTTTTATTTGACATGGCTAAATTCAAGACCACTTAATACACTATTATATAATGAACTTTTCTGAGCAAATTTATTATATAAGTAGGTTTGGTTGATATATTAAATTTGTATATCTTACAGGATGCCGATAATCTTAATGAGAAGTATAACCAAACCAAGTTCTAATTGCAAATCTAATTTGTATCTTCATTTGTGGAAGAATTTATTATTCAAGGAGGTGGTTTTTTCCTTGACTTTGGATGAATTTATATATAGTAAATATTGTTTATATAAAGTAAATAATTATGAAAATAAATTTTATCAACATACTACTAGTCCTTATTATCGTGGAGGTGATTATTCTCACCTCCAAGCGAAGGGGCTCTTAGTGGCATAAACTTTAAATTAACTTTAAAAGCCGTTATCAGCCCCGACAGGGCAGATAACGGCTTTTTTATTTTTTGGAGAACAACAATTATGAAAAGGGTAACAAAGAAAGTAACCAGAACGCCCTACAGGAGCCGGATGAAGAGGGTTGCGTCTTTAAAAATTTCTAACAGGAGAAACCTATGAAACTCACAGGGGCACAAATACTAATTAAAATGATCAAAGCCCAGGGCGTGGATACCATTTTCGGCTATCCCGGTGGTGCCACCATTGACATCCATGACGAACTGGCAAGACACCCAGATCTTCGCCACATCCTTGTACGCCACGAACAAGGCGCTGTCCATTCCGCCGATGGCTATGCCCGGGCAAACGACAGTGTCGGTGTAGCCCTGGTCACCTCGGGCCCCGGGGCCACCAACACGGTCACCGGTATTGCCTCTGCCCATACAGACTCCATCCCCATGGTGATTTTTACCGGTCAGGTTCCCACGGCCCTCATCGGCAATGATGCCTTCCAGGAAGTGGATATTGTGGGTATCACACGTTCCTGCACCAAACACAATTATCTGGTAAAAGACCCCAACAAACTGGCAACCACCATCCAGGAAGCCTTTCACATTGCAAGATCCGGCAGACCCGGTCCCGTGCTCGTGGATCTGCCCAAGGATATTATCCAGGCCCAAATTGAGTTTGAGATGCCAGAAGAAACGGCCTTAAGATCCTATAAACCCAATTACAGCCCCAACAAAAAGCAATTGGCCAAGGCTGTTTCCATGTTAAAAGAGGCCAAGCGACCCGTGATTTTTGCCGGAGGGGGCGTCATCCTGTCCAGGGCTTCCGAGGAACTCACGGCCATTGCCCAACTGGCGGACATCCCGGTGGCAGGTTCCCTGATGGGTCTTGGGGCGTTTCCCGGCTCCCATCCACTGTGGCTGGGCATGCTGGGCATGCACGGAACGTTCCGGGCCAATATGAGTATCGGCAACTCTGATTTAATCATTGCGGCCGGGGTCCGATTTGATGACCGGGTCACGGGCAATGTCAAAAAATTTGCCCCCCATGCCCAGATTGTCCAGATCGATATCGACCCCACCTCCATCCACAAAAATATTCCGGTGCACTGCCCCATTGTGGGGGATTGCAAATCGGCACTGGCCGGAATACTTGCACTCATGGAGAAAGAAAAGCCGGAAACCCTCAAGGTAAACCGCGCCCCCTGGTTGAGCCAGATAGACCAGTGGAAGCAGACCACCCCCTTGAAATATGAACAGGGCCCTAGCATCATCAAACCCCAGTTTGTGGTGGAAAAACTCTATGAAGTCACCAAGGGGGAGGCAATTATCACCACGGAAGTCGGCCAGAACCAGATGTGGGCGGCCCAATTTTACCATTTTGACAAACCAAATCATTTTATCACCTCTGGGGGTTTGGGCGTCATGGGATTTGGTCTGCCGGCCGCCATCGGTGCCAAAGCTGCCTGTCCGGACAAACTAGTGGTGGATGTGGCCGGAGATGGGTCCATCCAGATGAATATCCAGGAACTGATGACCGCCATTGAATCCAAACTGGATGTAAAAATCGTTATTCTCAACAACCGATTCCTAGGCATGGTGCGGCAATGGCAGGAATTTTTCTATGATAAAGTCTATGCCTCCACCAACATGGAAAATGCCCCGGATTTTGTTTTGTTGGCCCAGGCCTATGGAGCCAAGGGTTTTAGATGTGAAGATCCTTCCAAAGTCGAAGAAACTCTGAAACTTGGCCTCCAAACGCCTGGCACGGTTATCATGGAATTTATAGTGGAAAGGGAAGAGTCTGTCTATCCCATGGTGCCGGCTGGCGGGGCCATCACCGAAATGCTGTTAGTATAATTTAGGGTGCTTTTGGTTTAATATAAGGAAAAACAACAATGGAAACAAACAGATACTTACTTTCAATTTTGGTGGATGATGAACCCGGGGTATTGTCCAGAATAGCAGGACTTTTTTCCGGCCGGGGATTCAATATTGATTCTTTGAGCGTTGCCACCACGGGCGACCCCGATGTCTCCCGAATTACCATGGTGACCAAGTGCGATTCCCAAGTCATCGAACAGATTAAAAAACAGCTCAACAAACTGATCAACGTCATCACCGTCAATGATCTGACCGAAGCAAAATATGTGGAAAGGCAACTTGCACTGATCAAAGTCCATGCTAACCCTGAGAAAAGGGCTGAGATCCTGAGAATTGTCGACATATTCCGGAGCAAAATTGTGGATGTGGGCCATTCCCATTTTATAATTGAAATGTCCGGGGACAGTGAAAAACATGCGGCCTTTGTCAGTCTTTTAGAACCCATGGGAATTGTGGAAATAGCCGCAACCGGTTCCATTGCCCTGGCCCGAGAAAACGGAAAATAACAAATGGAAACAACACTATTATATGACACCACCCTAAGGGACGGGATGCAGGGAGAGAATATCTTTTTTTCCCCGGAAGACAAACTAAAGATCGCCATAAAATTAGATGAGGTCGGTATTCACTACATTGAGGGCGGCTGGCCAGGCTCCAATCCCGGTGCCCAGGCTTTCTTTGAACTGGTCCGGGACATGAAATTTAAAAATGCCCGGATTGCCGCCTTTGGTGCCACCCGGCGCCAGGGAATCTCCTGTGAACAAGACGCAAATATCAGGGCATTGCTCGATTCCGGGGCCCCGGTGGTTACCATTTTCGGAAAATCCTGGGATCTCCATGTGGAAGCCATCATGTCCAATACCAAAGAAGAAAACCTGGCCATGATCCGGGAGAGCGTGTCCTACCTTCTGACCCATGACCGTGAAGTGATCTATGATGCCGAGCATTTCTATGACGGGTACAAGGCAAATGAATCCTATGCCCTTAAAACCCTGGAGGCCGCAGTTGAGGGCGGCACCCGGTGTCTTGTCCTCTGCGACACTAACGGGGGCTCCCTGCCTTGTGAGATCGACACCATCACCAGATGTGTGGTAGCCCACTTTAAAACCCAAGGCCGGACAGACATACGCTTGGGTATCCACACCCACAATGACTGCGCCATGGCGGTTGCCAATGCCGTGACCGCCGTACACGCTGGCGCTACCATGATCCAGGGAACCATCAACGGATATGGGGAACGGTGCGGCAATGCGGACCTGACGGCCATTATCCCCATACTCGCCCTGAAAATGAAACAAGACTGCATCGGCGGTGAAAACTTAAAAAAAATATTGAACCTGTCACGGTTTGTATCGGAAACCGCCAATGTACCGCCGGTCAATTCCAGACCCTTTGTGGGAAAATCGGCCTTTGCACACAAGGGCGGGGTCCATGTCTCGGCCATCATGAAAAACCCCAAGGCTTATGAGCACATCCGCCCTTCCCTTGTGGGCAATGAACGTAGGGTGCTGGTGTCCGAGCAGTCGGGCAAGAGCAACATCACCTACAAGGCCGAGGAGCTGGGGGTGGATCTGGGAAATGATGAAAGCAAAAAAGCTTTGATTGTCGCCAGCATCAAGGAGCTTGAAAACGATGGGTTTGAATTTGATGCCGCCGAAGGCTCCCTGAAACTGATCATGGAAAAACTCACCGGCCAGTTTGTTCCCAAATTTGAACTGGAATCCTTCAGGGTGGTGGTTGAAAAAGACAAGGAAAGACCCTGTTACTCCCATGCCATGATTAAAATCAGGGTAGGCGACAAGACAGAGATCACCGCGGCAGAAGGAGACGGTCCGGTATCCGCCCTGGATAATGCCCTGAGAAAAGCATTGACCACCATTTATCCCCAGATTGAAGATATGCATCTGGTGGATTTCAAGGTTCGGGTCATCGAAGGGTCCGACGGCACCGATTCCAAGGTCAGGGTGCTTATTGAATCCCGGGATACCCACAACATATTTTCCACCATCGGGGTGTCGGAAGATATTATCGAAGCAAGTTGGCAGGCATTGGCCGACAGTTTTCAGTATAAACTTTCTTTGGACAATTCTATAAAAGATAAATAAAAAAAAAGGCGAATAAAAATGAATGATGACAGAAGAATTATTATTTTTGACACAACCTTGAGAGATGGAGAACAATCCCCCGGGGCCAGCATGAACCAGGCCGAAAAACTGCGCATTGCCACCCAGCTGGAAGCCCTTGGAGTGGATGTGATTGAAGCGGGATTCCCCGCCGCATCCGACGGTGATTATGAGGCTGTAAAAGCCATTGCCAACACCCTGAAAAAAGCACAGGTCGCAGCGCTTTGTCGGACCAGTGAACAGGACATCCGCCGGGGCTGGGATGCCATAAAAGATGCGGCTAACCCCAGGATCCATACCTTTATTGCCACCTCGGAACTGCACATGAAATACAAATTGCAGATGGAACCTGCCGAGGTATTAAAGCGAGCCGTGGAATCGGTAAAACTTGCGGCCTCCTTCACAAACAATGTGGAATTTTCAGCCGAAGACGGATCCCGATCGGACAAAGATTTTTTGTGCACGGTATTTGAATCGGTTATTGATGCGGGTGCCACCACCATCAACCTTCCGGATACCGTTGGCTATGCCATCCCCGAAGAATTCGGAGAACTGGTCAGATATGTGATTGAAAACACCTCCAATATTGACAAGGCTGTGCTTAGTGTTCACTGCCACAATGATCTCGGGCTTGCCACCTCCAACACCCTCACCGCCATTCAAAACGGTGCCAGGCAGGTGGAGGTCACCATCAACGGTATCGGCGAGAGGGCTGGTAACACCTCCTTGGAAGAGGTGGTCATGTCCCTGAACACCCGGCCCAATTATTTCCCCCAGACCACGGGTATCAATACCACCAGGATCTATCCCACCAGCCGCCTGGTTTCCATGATCACCGGCATTCTGGTCCAGCCCAACCGGGCTATTGTGGGAGCCAATGCCTTTGCCCATGAGGCCGGGATCCACCAGGACGGGGTCTTAAAAAATCCCATGACCTATGAAATCATGAAACCTGAAACCGTGGGTATCAACAAAAACAACCTGGTTCTGGGAAAACATTCCGGCCGCCATGCCCTAAACTCCCATATCCAGACCATGGGCTATAATTTGTCCGATGATGAACTGAATGTGGTATTCAAAAAATTCAAAAACCTAGCCGACAAGAAAAAGAGCATCCAGGACGAAGATATTGAAGCCCTGATCAACGAAGGGGTCCTTAGATCCTCGGAAGTCTTCTGCCTGGAATACATCCATGTGTTGTCCGGCAGTACCGTGTTTCCAACCGCCAGTATCCAGCTAAATATAAACGGCCGTCCGATCCATGGATCCACCGAAGGCTCCGGCCCCATTGATGCGGTTTATAACATTATATCCAAGCTTACCGGCACCAAGTCTGAACTGCTCAGGTTCACTATTTCCGCCCTGACAGAAGGCACCGATGCCCAGGGTGAGGTAACGGTCCGCCTCAAGGAAGACGGCATCACAGCACTTGGTAAAGGGGCAGATCCCGATATCATCACCGCAGCGGCCCTGGCCTATATCAACGGGTTGAACCGGCTTGAGTACCTGAAAACCCATCCGCCCAAAGAACAGGCCATGCTTTAAAATAATTGATAAAAATACTAAAGGGCGGGGGATGCCTCCCCTGCCCTTTAAAAAAACCTCGCATTACACAGGTTTGCCTCTCTTGTGAACCGATCCTTAAAAAAACTTAAAAAGATGGTTCTGACAAATTTGATGGCAGACCAGTCCGCCCCAAAAAAAGCCTATTTGGGATTGGCATCTGTGGTACGCTCCTATTGAAACCAGTCCGGGATCGGCACATCAACCGGCTTTGGCCAGGCACCAATGATTGTTGTTCGTATTCTCATATTGGCCTCTGCCTCTCCCCATTTTTTATTAATTACAAAGGTTTTCGAGCCGAGACAATGACGGCTTCTCCCATTTTTTCAGCCCGTTTTGCCACTTGCTCCATATGTTGATATACTGATCCGTCCTCTATACTTGAACGAATCAAGGCATTTGTTTCAACGATTTCCTCTGCCGATAAAAAGCAGTAGATTGAATCGGACTTTTGAAAATCAATATCCAAGACCAACTTAGGATCACGATAGTATTGTTCCTGAAATAATTTTCCAGATGGTATGGTTGTTTTAATATCAGTAAATCCTAACTCTTCAAGCCTGGATACAAGCTCTGGGACAGGAATATATCGTGGCTGCATTGCAAGGGCTGCTTTTTCGATGTATTTGTAGTTCCAATATACACCGGAATGAGGATTTAACTGTTCATGTGAGCTTGTGTTGATGGTCAGGACACCGCCTGGTTTAATGACACGCATGCTCTCTTCTAAAAAAAGTGTCAGATTTGGATAGGACAGTTCTGTATCAAGATGGTGCACCACCTGGTTAACCATGTAAGCATCGAAAAAATCATCAGAAAAAGAAAGATCAAGAATATTGCCTATCTGCAAATGAACATTTTGGGCATCTCCAATTTTTTGTTTGGTTTCTTCATATCCCTGTTCAGATCCCTCCACCCCATAGATTTCTTTCATAGGGTGCCTGATCTGATTTATGTATGCACCTGTACCAAATCCACCTTCCAGAACTACTTGTTCTTCAAAAGGCACCAGGGTTTCTTCAAAAATGTGTAAAAGTTCCCTTAAGCCATTGGGTTGGCGATTCTGATCATAGGAGATAAATGTATCATTATAGTTACAATAAGAAGAGGCATTGCTTTTTTCTGTTTTTTCCATTCTCATCCTTTTTAACTTTCATAGTGGGTGGTTTATAAAAACAATCTTTATATCCGCTAAGGTTCGGCTTTTTTTCAAGCCAGGTCAAAAATCGGCTATACTGTCGCAAGTATTTTATTTAGAAGCAAGGATTTATTATTATTTCCCTGTTGTAAAAATTCTGGATGACCCACTGGATGGACCCAAATGATAATATATATTATTCGAAAA
>JAFLJU010000415.1 GCA_022712835.1 Desulfobacteraceae bacterium | reverse complement strand
GATAGACCTGGTGGTCAACCTGCTGAAAAAAGATCTGGACAATATTTTGGTGATTCGTGACTTTCACCGGGATATACCCCAGCTGCTGGCCGATCCGGGGATGATTGAGCATGCCCTGGTTAACCTGATCCAGAATGCCATCCATGCCATGGGCCGGGTAAAGATGCCCCGGTTGCTGATGAAAACCCGGAAGAAAGAAGAACGCCTTGTGATTGAAATCATCGACAATGGCTGCGGTATTCCGGTTCAATTTCATGAAAAAATTTATGCGCCTTCCTTTACCCTGAAAGGTTCCAAAGATACCCGCGGGGTTTATGCCTCTGATATTAAGGGGAGCGGATATGGCATGGCCAATGTGAAAAAATATATTGAGAAACACCGGGGAACGATTTCCTTTGAGAGTCACGAGGGGGAGGGCACCTGTTTTGTGCTGTCCATTCCCTTGATACAAAAAGAGTTGACGATTAGGGAAAAGAGTCGAATTGCCCGGCAACCAATTATCACACATAAAAAAATCCTCCTGGTGGAAGATGAAATTGCCATATCCAGTGTCCAGAAGAAAATTTTAAGTCAGACGCCCTTTGACCATGAGGTAACCCTTGCCGGAACTGGGCAGGATGCAGTGGAGGCCTTTGACAAAGGCATGTTTGACCTGGTCAGCCTGGATTATATCTTGCCTGGCTCCCTTAATGGGCTGGATGTGTACAAGCATATCCGGCGAAGGGATAAAAAGATCCCCATTATTTTTATTTCCGGTAATATCGAGTTCCTGGAATCCATGGAAGAGATCCGGGTGTCTGATCCCTATATGGATCATCTATCAAAGCCTTGTGAGAATGTTATGTTTGCCGATGCCATCAATTCATGGCTGGGACATGGTTAGTATTTTATTCTAAATCCCTTAACCGGCCCAGGCAAAGGCTGAAGAAAATTCCCACCAGGGCAATGCTTCCCAGGAACCAGGCGCCAACCGTCCAGGTGCCGGTTATGGAGACCAGCCAGGCAAGCACCGGAGGGCCAATAACCTGACCTGCCTGCCCGCCCTGGATGACAAACCCTGTGGTGGTGGAAACCAGGCTTTTGGAAGGGGCATAAAGGGGGGCGGCACCGATGACCGAAGCCGGGATCAGGCCTCCGACCAATGAAAAAATCAGGCATCCGGCATAGTTGAGTAAAAAATGATGACCGGGTGCATAGATGGCCATGGCGCAAGCGCCCATGACAAAGCTTGCCCCGGCAATGAGGGTCCAGCGTCTGCAGCCGTGTTTCAAAAGCCTTCCCCCTACAAGATTTCCAAAAATATTTAAAAAAACCATACCCGCCGTAAGCCAGGAGGCAAGGCTTCTTGAAAATCCGTATTTTTCCAGGAGCAGGGTGGGTAAGAACCCCATCACCGCAAGCCATTGGAGGGCATAGGTGATAAAAATTAAGGCCAACACCAACGGTCCCGGAGAGGTGATGGTTTTAAAAATATCTTTTCCCAGTCGGCTTGGGTTCAAGGGCCCAGAGGAATTCAGGAAGGGAATATTGGCCGTGGCTTTTGCAAGGAGGATTGCGTAGAGGGTTAACACGATTCCATTGATCTGCCATAGTCCCTGCCAGTTGGTAAATTTGAGATAAAAGGGCAACAGCAGCATCATTAGGGCGGCCCCGGCCGGAAGATAGCAACTCCAGACGGACAGGGCCATCCCGACATCTTTTTCCTGAACCACTTGAAAAATAAGGGTGGGGGTGCTCACGATGACGGCCAGAAATCCAGCTCCTTCCAAAAACCGAGTGGCTAAAAGCCATTCAAAGGAGGGGGATAAAGCGCCCAGGAAAGAACCTGCGATTTGCAGAATGATTCCGAAGAGCATGAGTCGGCGGTGGCCAAGGGCATCAGCAATGGCGCCGGTGCAGGTGCCCAGCACTAGCCCGATAATGTTAAAAATGGAAAGCACCCACCCTGCGTGGAAGAGGCTGATGGAAAGATCTGATCGGATATCCAGGAGTACCGGCGGTACTTTTCCCACCTGGAAGGCAGATAGGATGCCGGCACCTAGGAGTATGCAAACAAGGCCCCAGGGTGTTTTTGGATTCAATTTATTGGATTCCATTATTTTTTGTCGTGACGATTTAACCCGATTAAGGCGGTCACGGCAACCTCTTTTCCTCCCTGGCCCGTTTGATGAGCAAATGGGTGCAGTTGAGAATATTTTCCCGGGTGTAAAGGGTAAACTCATCCCGATAGCTTTCTTTAAACATTAGTCGCGTCAGTTTAGTGTCAGACAATGGGGTGTGTTTTACCCGTTCGATGGTGGAAAGGGTGATGTCCCTTGCATCCTTTATGTCTTGAGCAACAGCCGTTGCCTTCAAGCGTCCCTGGTGGGCCGGGCCAATGACCCGTGGGGCAAGGGACTCAATCAGGTCAATGGTTGCGACATAGGCCGCGGCACCGGTAAAGAACAGCGGCCAGAAGCCCCGGCCCGGATAATGAAACCCGAGACTATCCGAGCATAACAGGGTTCTGTCGTTTTTGACAAAGCCCAGGAGGTTGCCGGGTGAATGTCCGCCTACTTTTGTCAGGTCAAGAAAAATATTCCCGCCCAGATCCAGGGAGCAGCTTTCCTCAACGATGAGGGCATCCCGGATCCCAGGGATGGCATCAAGGGGTGGTCGCCCGGGAACTATGCCCATTTTTTCAATCCCTTTGGACATGAAAAAATCCTCTTTTATCAATAGGGGCCCGGCCTTTGGGTGGGTGATGAATTCGTTGGCACCTGCGGCCATTACCACCCTTGCCTTGGGGAATCGTTCCATAAGCCCTGGCAGCCCTGTGATATGATCTGAATGGGGATGGCTTACGACCAGGTAATCCGGTGAAACACCCAATGCGTCCAGTTGGGCGATGACAGAATCAATACACCCAGAAATACCAGACTCAAACAGAGCCGATTTGTTGTGACCTGTGACAAGGTAGAGATTAAAGAAATAGTTGCCCAGCATCCTTACATGGGGGCTAATCTCCATGGGAAACTTTTCCTGGGGGATATAGTGGGATTTCATACAATTCCTTTCTCTGTTGGATATTTGCCGGGGATTAATGGTTGTGGGATTAATATTTAAATTGCGTTCTTAAATGGTTCAAGTCCGGTTCTTTCAATCATCTTCCCCAGGCGCTCTCCCTTTTTAGCATTGTCACTGTAAAATTGGACCACCTTTTCCACGGCGCTCATTACCTGCTCATCATCCAGGTCTGTCACAAGTTCTTTGCCAATTCTGGGCACCATGCCCACATTCCCGCCGATGGTAAGGGTCCAGCCACCGGGAAATCCGATAAGGCCGACATCCCTGACCCAGGATTCAGAACAGCTCAGTTTGCATCCGGACACGGCCATTTTAAATTTGCCTGGCAACTGCCGGGCATGGTATTTTTTATCCAGCTTCATGCCGATTCCAATGGCATCCTGTTTGCCAAGTTTGCAAAACGTGGTGCCGGGACAGGTTCTGATGCTCCGTACGCACATGCCCACGGCAGCTCCCTTGTCCAATCCCAAATCTTCCCATGCACCGTCAATATCTTCCTCTTTTAGCCCCACAATCGCCATTCGTGTGGCGCCGGTGAGTTTAATGGCTTTGGCATTATATTTTTCAGACACATCGGCAATTTTTCTTAACAGGTCCGGGGTGACAAGCCCGCAGGGAATGTGGGGGGCAATGGCATAGGTTTCATTATCTCTTTGGGGGATGGCCCCTTTTTCTCCAAG
>JAFLJU010000081.1 GCA_022712835.1 Desulfobacteraceae bacterium | reverse complement strand
ATTTTCCCGGCAAAGCTTATAAAACCGGGCACTGGCACAATATGTTGTGCCAGTGCCCGGTTGGATACATATTTCAACTCTTTAATAATTGTTTAATAATTGTCTATACTTTTCTTGACTAAAAGCATCTTCCTATCTGTTATATCTGTAAGATAAAGTGCAAAGGGCTGTTGGGATGAAGTAGGGATGAATTAATTATCAATTATCAATTGTGAATTGTGAATTGTGAATTACGAATGAAGTGATTGTATCTGTCCACATTCCATAATCTCAGGTATACCTTTTCCCAGGTATAGGCCTGGGGATGGAATATGGTTACCTCATGCAGTCTGTCAATGCTTCTGTGGATATTTGCAATCATTTAATTTTAAAAAATTTCACTGAATGAACCTTCCATTATTAGATGTTTTGTGCTGTAAAAGTATTGAAAATATAAAGAAAAATCGGAATTTTTATATTGACAAAGTGTTCAAAATTTGTTTTTTACTTATCATTAATGTTGATTATTAAAATTAATAATAACATGGAAAAACGCTGGTAAAGTTCGAGCCTGGCAATAGTATTCCGGTACGCCGGAACTATCATTCAACAACAACTGGGGGCTTAATAGTATGCTCGACAAAGAGATAATCAAGGATCTTGCTAAACAGCTTAATAATGCACAGGAAACCAGGGCCGCGATGCCACAGATCAGCGGGCAATACCCAAATATGACGATTGAGGATTCTTACGCTATCCAAAGTGCCTGGATGGATCTCAAATATGGTGAAGGGCGCACTATCATCGGTCGCAAGATAGGTTTAACCTCCAAGCCCATGCAACGTTCAGTAAACATTTCGGAACCCGATTACGGGGTCCTACTGGACGATATGCTTTTTGAAGAAAATTCCACGATACCTACCGATCGTTTCATCCAGCCGCGAATCGAACTTGAACTTGCGTTCATCCTTGCAAAAAAGTTGACCGGGCCCTGCACAACTTTCGACGTACTCAACGCGACCGATTTCGTTATTCCTGCCATGGAACTCCTTGACGCACGGATCTGTAGGGTCGACCCGGTTACAAACAAGACCCGCACCATACTGGACACCATCGCTGATAATGCCGGAAACGGAGGCATTGTTTTAGGAGGGCGCCCGATACGGCCAATGGAAAAGGATTTGCGGCGTATCGGTGCTGCCTGCTACCGAAACTGTGACGTGGAAGAATCCGGTCTGGCATCTGCTGTCTTGAACCATCCGGCAAAAGGCGTTGCCTGGCTTGCGGGGAAACTTGCACCCTACGGTGTCTCGCTTGAGGCCGGGATGACGATCCTGTCCGGCTCATTCATCAAGCCGGTCAGCGTGAAAAAGGGTGACACCATATACGCAGATTACGGTGACCTTGGTTCGTTTGCTGTTCATTTTGGATAAACTCGGACCGACTGACTGTCGCTGCGTTGAAGGTCCTGTCAAATTTCATGATTCGGAGGCCAACATCAAATGAAACATTTAGAAATCCACAATGCCTTTAAAAAGGCACTCCTGGACCAGGAAAAAAAGCAAATCGGACTGTGGGTTGCCCTTGGCAATTCTTATAGTGCGGAAATATGCGCCGGCGCTGGTTTTGACTGGCTTTTGCTGGACGCAGAACATGGCCCCAATGATGTGCGCAGCATCCTGCTTCAGCTGCAATCGATGGCGAGGTATCCTGCTGCTGCAGTTGTCCGTCCCAGAAACGGTGATGCCGCTCTCATCAAGCAGTTTTTGGATATCGGGGCTCAGAATCTCCTGATCCCCATGGTGGAGGACGCTGAACAGGCGGCCGAACTGGTGCGGGCAGTGCATTACCCGCCACGGGGCATTCGCGGTGTTGGCAGTGGCCTCGCGCGTGCGGCTTGCTGGAACAGGATTCCGCGCTATCTGCATGAGGCAGACGATCAAATCTGCCTGCTGGTTCAGGTGGAAAATGAAAGAGGATTGAAAAACCTCGAGGCTATCGCCGCGGTGCCGGGAGTGGACGGCGTCTTTATCGGGCCTGCGGATCTTTCGGCGTGTATGGGGCATATTGGCCAGCTTGAACATGAAGAGGTACAAAAGGCCGTCGCCAAGGCTGCAAAGCAAATTCTTGCTGCAGGGAAAGCACCCGGGATACTGGCTGTCAATGAGCAAAGCGCCTCCATTTATCTGGAATTTGGTTTTCGCTTCATTGCCGTCGGGACCGATGTGGGTATCCTGGCAAGGGGTACGGAGAGCCTGGCAAACCGTTACCGGAAAAATACAGCAGGCACATATACCTGTGCTACAGGAAATCAATACTAATGAGGAGTGTTTTATTATGAACAAGAGGGATAGCTTTTACAGCAAGGGATTCGCCCACAAGAATCCGATTCCAAATGCATGCCAAATCGGCAACATCATCGTTACCGGCGTCATCATCGGCAAAGATCCGTCAACGGGCATTTTGCCGGAAAGTCTGGACGAGCAATGTGCGTGCATGTTTCGCCAGATCCGTGTGATCATGGAGGAAGCAGGCTCCAGCACCGACGATATAATAAAAATTACGGTATGGATGAAGGACAGCAGTGACAGATCCGCTCTGAACCGGGAGTGGTTGGCCATGTTTCCGGATCCTGACTCCCGTCCTGCCCGTCAGGCCATGGTCATGGATATGAGCGGTGGAATGCTGGTCAAATGCGATATAATGGCCGTGATGAAGGCCTGATATGAGGATCCCACAAATAAACATCTAATAAGGAGGACAACATGAATAAATACTATCCCTTTGACCCGAACCCCAGAACCCCCAGGCGCATGCCGCCGCCTCTTTCCTGCGACTGTCAATTTCATATCCTTGGCGACGAAGAAAAATATCCCCCCCAGCCCAATGCTGCATATACCATGTCTACAGCCGTTCTTCCAGCTGCGCAACATATGCATAAGACGCTGGGCATTCAGCGGGGCATCATTGTTCAGCCCACAACTTACGGTCTTGATCACAGTGTTACCCTGGATGCGCTGGAGGAGGCAGGAGACAATTACAAAGGCTGTGCCATTGGTATGGTCTTGCTGAAAAAGGGTAACGAACGCCTGGTGCAAAAACTTGCCGATTCACGGATCGGGGGTGTTCGGTTCAACTTCATGAAGCGTTTGAACATGATGCCCGATCCCCAGGACTTTAGGCGTGCCATGGATCAGCTTCGGGAGTTAGGCTGGTATGCCAAGATGCAGCCGGATATGGACGGTATAATGGGGTCTGTTGAACTTTACGAGAACATCGAAGACGTGCCCATCATCATAGACCATATGGCCAGAGCTGATGTCTCCTTAGGGCTTAACGATCCAAACGTTCAGAAGGTATTGGAAATGCTGAAAAAGGGTAATTTTTGGATCATGTTGTCAAACGGTTATCGGATATCAAAGACGGATCACCCATGGTCTGATGTCCGCACCATAGCTCGTGCATACATAGAAGCTGCTCCCGATCGGGTCATCTGGTCCTCCGACTGGCCGCATCCTATTGCCAAGAAACCTTCGCCAAACGATACAGACCTGCTTGAACTTTTGTACAGCTACACGGATAACGATGATGAATTGCAAAAAATCCTCGTTGATAACCCTGCACGCCTTTTTGGGTTTCCGGTTTGATCGGTGAAGCAGAGATGTACATAATAATGCAGATCCTAGGATAGATTATGCAAAGCTTGGAACGGATATTGTCTCTTTTGAATGTTCTGGCGGCCAGCCCGGCTGTCGGCCTGAATCTGAGTGATTTGTCACGCAAGTCAGCATTGGACAAGGCAACTACATTACGCATCCTTGATGCGTTATGTAAGCATAGTGTCGTCAAAAAGGTTGCCTCACCAAAAAGCGCAAAGGGAAAACTGTACCAGCTCGGAAACGAACTGGTCTTTCTCGGAATGGCCGCACAACGGAATTTCACCCTGGATGACCTCTTGCGGCCTGCCCTGCAACGCCTGATAGAAAAAACCGAAGATACGTGTTTTATATCAGTACGCAACGGGTATAATTCTATTTGTATACTGCGTGAGATGGGGTCATGTCCTATTCAGATTCGTTCTTTGCCCGTAGGAGGGTGCCGGCCTCTGGGAGTCGGGGGGTTAAGTTTATCCATTCTCGCGGCACTCCAGGATGAAGAAATCGAAGAAATACTTAAGAAAAATATGGACCAATACCTGGCCTATCCCGGCTTCACGCTCGATTTCCTTAAGGAAGAGGTCAGGAAAACCCGTAGCACCGGATATACTTTCGCCCAGAGTCACCTGATAAACGGTGTTTCCTGCATCGCTCAGGTGGTTCACGACCCTCAAAACATACCGATTCTGAGCGTCGGCATCGTTTCCGTTGCCGCGCGTATTGAGGAAAGACGCGATATGCTGGTCAAGGCCATCAACGATACCTGCAGGGAGATGGAACTTCTTTTAAAAACAACCATAAAAAACATGGACGATAAATTGGTAGGAAACTATGAAAATCATAAATTATTTATATAAAAATCAACAGGGACTTGGCGTAGTAAAAGGTGACGGCCTGGTGCCGCTGGCAGAGCGCATGCCCGGACATGCCGGTAACTGCCTGCGTACGCTTCTGGAACATCCTGAAGGATTAGATCTGGTGCGCCTTGTATGCGAGCGTTTCGATCCCGAAATACCGCTTTCCGATATCACCTATCTGCCCCCAGTCACCACTCAACAAAAATGCATCTGTGTGGGCGTTAACTATGCAAACCGAAATGCAGAATATAAGGATGGAAGTAAAGATTTTCCACGGCCGAGTCTATTTCCAAGGTTTCCTGGTTCCTTTGTCGGGCATCTGGATTCTGTTTTGCGGCCTGCGGAGTCCGAGCAGCTTGATTACGAGGGTGAAATCGTCCTCATTATAGGCAAAGAAGGGCGGCGTATCCCGAAAGAGAAAGCTGCTGACTATATTGCCGGAGCCTCTTGTGGCAATGAAGGAACGATAAGGGACTGGACGAAACATGCCAAATTCAACGTCACTCAAGGTAAGAATTTCGAATCTTCAGGTAGTTTCGGCCCTTGGATGATCACGTGGGACGAACTGGCCACGCTTGGTCCCCTGCGGGTGACAACAAGGATAAACGGCGAGGAGCGACAGAATGATACCACTGCAAATATGCTCCACGATTTCGGCAGCATTATCAACTATATATCGACCTTCACCACCCTAATGCCGGGAGATATCATTTTTACGGGTACGCCTGCGGGTTCAGGTATCAGGTTCGAGCCTCCCCGTTTTTTAGTTCCAGGCGATCGTATTGAGGTGGAGGTCTCAGGTATAGGCACCTTGATCAATACCGTGGCGGATGAAAGGTAAAGGCTCAAGGTGCGGGAAACTGTCAACCCCTTTTCCAGACGTAGGAGAGGGACAGGAATAAACAAAAAAAGGAGAGTGCAATTATGTTTGTTAGCAAAAAAATGATGACGCTTATGATAGTGGCGGTAAGTATTATTGGCGGATTTGTAGTTAATGCCGGAGCCGCTTGGCCTGAACGCTCGATTCAGTACATTGTTCCTTACAAACCTGGCGGAGGCGCTGATGCATCTGCACGTGTATTTTGTAATGGCCTTTCAAAAAAACTGGGAGTCGCGGTCGTTGTTGTTAATGTCCCGGGCGTATCCGCCACCCGGGGACTGGCTCGAGTTGCAGAAGCCAAACCCGATGGTTATACCATGGGCGCTTTTCACGAAGGGCTTCAAGCGACCTTTGTAAACGGCGTAAGTAAATACAATCTGGGCAGTTTGCAATGCGTTTGTAATGTCTACAGGTATCCGAATCTGTTTTTGACACGGATCGACGCCCCTTGGAACAATCTGGCCGAGTTAAACAAGGCGGCCAAAGAAAAGCCGGGCGCAATCAAAGTCGCTTCCGTTCTCGGCGGCAGCACCCACATGTTCGTGCAACAATACATGAACTCTGCCGGCGTTAAATTTAATCCTGTCCCATACAACGGGCACAGCGAGCGCCTCAACGCTATCCTCGGTGGTTTTGTCGACCTTACGGAGCTGCCGCCCTCTGTCGCTTCTTCCATGCTGCGAGCCAAAAAACTGAAGGCGCTTTGTATGCTCAGCGAAGAACGTGAACCTGATTTTCCGGATCTGCCCACTGCTATTGAAGAAGGTGTAGATGTTGAATACTCCTCTCATTACGCTCTTTATCTGCCAAAAGACACCCCTTCTGAAATTGTTATAAAGCTGGTCAAAGTTTGTCAGGAAACTTTGAAGGATCCAAAAGTAGTCGTTGGTTTGAAAAAAGTCGGAATTCCGGCAACTTACATTCCGGCCGAAAAAATTACTGAACATATGGACAACAAGCTACGCATGTATAAGGAAATTAAAGCACAGACGGCCAAGCAATAAATTGTATGGAAAACCGGGGTGGCGGCAAGTATACTGCCGCCCCGGATTGTGTTCTAATTAATAAATTTTAAGCGGAGTACTTTATGACCGAAAATAGAATTTTAGGCATATTGTTTGCCTCTTTGGGCTGCTTAACTCTTATGGCTGCGAGGTATCTTCCGGAAACAATTCTTGGGGGCGAGGTCGGTCCATCATTTTTTCCAAAAATTTGGGGAGGAGCGATTGTTCTGCTGGGAACGATGATGTTTCTGACCAGCTTCGTGGAAAAGAAAAGTATTCGTGAAGGGCATTCAATCAATGAGCTTTGGCAGAATTATCGGTATGTGGTTTTTTGCTTCATCCTTTCAAGCGTGTATGTTTTAAGTATGAGATGGCTGGGATTTCTTCTCAGCACCTCAATATTCACGCCCATATGCATATTTATGCTGGAAGAAAAAATAACGAAGTGGCTTGCCTTTAGAGCTGTTCTGGTGACGGTTTGTGCGGTGGGATTGCCCTATTTATTCTTCACCTATGTGATGCAAATCATTCTTCCTGTTGCAAGATGGTAAGGTGATGTTATGAGCAAGAAACAAATAAAAGAACAATCTATTGTTGGGGGTTATAATGATTGAGCTGTTTCTTTCAGGCTTCGCTGAAGTCTGGAATATTTATACCATGCTTTTTATACTTTTGGGGGCGGCAGCTGGTATTCTCGTGGGCTGCATACCGGGGTTCGGCTCAACAATGGCGCTTGTACTCTGCCTTCCCTTTACATTTGGAATGTCTCCCATGAACGGCCAGGCCATGATGCTGGGAGTTATGGTTGGGGGCATGTCCGGAGGACTGATTTCTGCCGTTCTCCTGGGAATCCCCGGAACAGCCGGGGCGGTGGTTACCACCTTTGACGGCTTTAAAATGGCGGAGAACGGTGCCCCCGGTTTTGCCATGGCATTAGGTACATATTCATCTTTTCTGGGGGGCAGTTTCGGCGCCCTGATGCTTATCTTTTTCATGCCGACGCTTGCAGATATCGGACTCAGTTTTGGCCCCTGGGAATACTTCTCCATGGTTTTTTTCGGCCTCACCATCATCGCCAGCCTTTCCGGAAACTCAATGACAAAGGGTCTCCTTTCAGGGGTGCTGGGACTGCTTATCGCAACAGTAGGGCTTGATCCTTTGGAAGGTACATCCCGATTCAGTTTTAATACCGATCTGTTAAAAAATGGTTTCAACTATCTGGCTGTGCTGGTCGGCCTGTTTGCCTTACCTCAGCTCATGTCTACAGCTGAAAAATCAAAGCGATCCGTAGAAGCCGACAAGCTGAATCGCGACTTGAGCTTCAGCAGTATAGAAGTGGTCCTGGCAATTCTGCGAAACTGGGGCTCCCTTTTGGTTTCTTCCATAGTAGGCGTCTTTTTCGGTGCTCTCCCCGGCGTGGGAGCTGCGTCGGCCACGTTCGTGGCCTATGATCAGAGCAAAAAAATTTCCCATGAGAAGGAAAAATTCGGAACCGGGTGCAGTGCTGGCATTGTCGCAAGTGAATCCTGTAACAATGCGTTGTGCGGCGGGGCTTTAATCCCGGCCCTTGCACTCGGCATCCCAGGTGATGCGCCTACGGCAATAATGCTGGGAGCACTTGTCCTACACGGTATTCAACCCGGGCCCATGCTGATCATTGAGCAGGGCAGTCTCATCTATGGGGTCTTCGTGGCCTTTTTGATGGCCAACTTTGCCGTGCTTATTCTCCAGTTGTGTGGTCTCCGGATTTTTGTTTACATTACCAAGGTGAAAACAACCTATTTGATCCCAATTATTGTAATGCTTTGTGCCATCGGGACCTTTTCCTTGCAAAACAACTTTTTTGATATGTGGGTGATGTTAGGAAGCGGTGTGATTGGCTACATTTTATCGAAATATAAATTCCCTTTAGCTCCCATCGTGCTGGCCTGTATCCTTGGACCCATTGCCGAAACAAATTTTCGTCGGGCACTATATACAGATGCCGACCCTACAGTATTTTTGACGAGGCCAATATCCGCCTTTTTCATCATCCTTGGTGTCGTATCATTGGGGTATCCCTTGATCAAATCGAGTATTGCCTGGATAAAGGCTATGCGGACCAATTAAACCATCATGGGCGGGTTGTGTATAACCGGTATGAAAACCGCAATAAGATTTAAACCGCTGTTATTGCCCATAAAGGAGTATTGACTATGGAAAAAATTGTTAGAATAAATATGAAAAAACTCTCTGCCACGTATGAAAATGTTCCCGAAGAATATTTGTTTTGGGGAGGGAGAGGTCTTTCAGCCAAGATCATTGGCAAAGAAGTACCGCCTAACTGCTTTCCTTTGGAAGCAGAAAATAAGGTTATTATTGCGCCAGGACTTCTAACCGGATCAAGTGCACCTTCATCGGGCAGACTTTCAATCGGCGCTAAAAGTCCATTAACGGGAACCATCAAAGAGAGCAATGTTGGCGGAACAATAGGACAAGCTATCGCAAAGCTCGGAATCAAGGCGATCATCATAGAGGAAAAGCCTCAAACGCGGGATCATTATCTAATTGAAATAAAAGAGCACAGCATCAATATCTTGCCTGAAAAAGAAGACGCCGGCACGACAAACTACGAGATGGGTAAAAAACTCAATAAAAGATATGGTAAAAAAATTCCCTATCTATTAACCGGCCCTGCAGGGATGTCTCAATTGTCCATAGCCACGGTTGCTGCAAGTGACTTGGAAGGACGCCCGACACGACACGCAGGCAGAGGGGGCTTGGGAGCTGTCCTTGGTTCAAAAGGCGTAAAGGCGATTATCGTTGATGGTAAAGGGAAAAGGATAAAAGCCAAAGATGAGAATATTTTTAAGAAAATAAACAAAGAATTTGCAAAAGAGTTGGTGAATAGCAAAAAAGCGCTTCATAATTATGGTACAGCCGTATTAGTTAACCTCATTAATCATGCCGGTGCGCTGCCGGTCAATAATTTCAGGATGGGGCGTCTTGAGAATGTGGATACCTTTTCAGGAGAAACTTTAGCTAAAAACTGTAATGAACGCGGTGGAAAAACCGGGCACGGCTGTCATGCGGGATGCGTTATTAAATGTTCAAATATTTACCATAACGCTGATTCCAAATACCTCACCTCTGCTTTGGAGTACGAAACGATTGTATTACTTGGGTGTAATTGCGGAATTCAAGATCTCGACCAAATAGCTTACCTGGATTACATGTGCGACAATTACGGAATTGACACGATGGAAACGGGAACGACCCTGGCTGTAGCGATGGAAGGCAATCTGTTGGAATTCGGAGATTTTGATGGCATGAAAAATTTGATCGAACAGATCATCAAAGGAACAATAACAGGTAAACTTCTCGGACAAGGCGCTTATATTGCCGGTAAGACTCTCAGTGTCAAAAGAATTCCTACAGTTAAAGGACAATCAATTTCAGCCTATGATCCAAGAGCCCTCAAAGGTGTTGGCGTTACCTATGCAACTTCTCCCATGGGCGGTGATCACACTGCTGGAAATTGTTTGCCTGGTAGAACGGGATTGGACGACTGGGCACCCGAAGGACAAGTTAAAGCATCAGTTGAAGTGCAAATCATCACTACACTTTGCGACAATTTGGGTCTGTGTATATTTGTGGGTCCGGTGAAGGAAATTATACCGACTTTAAGCAAATTAATGAGTGCTTTTACAGGAAAAAACTTTTCAGAAGAACAGATCCTCAGTGATGCTATGTCAATCATAAAGCAGGAAATAGAATTCAATGTAAAAGCTGGATTTACTGAATATCAAAATGATTTGCCAAGCTTCTTTAGAAAAGAAAAACTGCATTCGGATTTGGTTTTCGATGTTCCATACGAAGAACTGCGGGCTGCGTTTAGTGAAAAACCAAGTCAGCAATAGTATCGGGCCGGATTTTTGAAACTGTTTACAAATATTTTTTAAGTAGGTTCAGGACTTTAAAATGAACGATAACACTAGCAAGGTGATGCCATTAGAAACAGCGGTTTCTAAATTTGTTAAAGATGGGACGCACATATCGATCGGAGGATTTACCTTAAACCGGAATCCAATGGCAGCTGTTTATGAGATAATTCGTCAGAAGTTCAGGCAATTGCATGTGTATGCACATTCTAATGGAACCGGTGTGGACGAACTGATCGGTGCAGGATGCGTTGAAAAGCTGGAAATCGCCTATTCCGGCAATGGAAAAACAGCCTCCACATGTATTCGGTTTCGTAAAGCGGTCCAAGAAGGCCTCTTGAAAGTGGAGGACTATTCGAATTTTATGATGAGTTTGCGGTTTTTAGCAGGTGCAATGGGTGTCCCATTTATGCCCACCTTGTCAGGGCTTGGTTCCGACATTCTTAATTACTGGGGTTTTTCAAAAAAAATGCGCCAGTCAGATCCCAAGATAGTCGATGACAAACTGGTGGTTATGGAGAATCCTTTTGGAGGGTGGGGAGATGCAGAAAAAGTGATACTGGTGCCGGCCATCAATCCAGACGTTACCTTTATTCATGTACAAAAGGCAGATACAATGGGGACATGCCGAATTGACGGCCTGGCCTTCGCGGATGTGGAACAAACAAAAGCATCCCGGAATGTGGTAGTCACCTGCGAAGAGCTTGTTGAGCCCGGTGAACTTCGCGACAAACCAGAACAAAATCAGATTCCTTTTCTTCATGTGTCAGCGGTATGCCATGTGCCTTATGGTGGCTATCCAACCGCTGTTTATCGTCATTATGATTATGATTCCAAATATTTGCGAGAATACGCAACAGCAGCCAAAGATGACCATACGTTTGAAACATTTCAAAAAAAGTATCTCTACGGAGTGGAAAATCACCAGGCATTATTGGAGCTTGTTGGAAAAGAGCGTCTTGCCGCTCTAAAAGCGGATTGCCGCACCGGTTACGCTGTAAATATGAAAAGGAGTTAGCTATGCAATCGACAGATTATTCTTCCAGGGAGATGATGGCCATCATGGCGGCAAGGGAAATCAAGAATGGGGACATCGTTTTTGCCGGCACGGGTATCTCAATGCTGGCAGCAACTGCAGCCAAAAACATAAACGCACCTGACAGCATTATTTTTTTTGAGACCGGCGCCATTGATTCTCTTTTAGAAGAACTGCCCTTGGCAGTAGCCGACCCCCGGGTGATGTACTATTCTGCTTCCAATGCCGGTTTGGTTGACGCTTTTGCCACCATGCAGAACCGTATCACAGGAGATAAGGTGATTGCAATTCTCGGTGCTGCCCAAATTGACCTTTACGGCAACCTCAACACGACTTCCATAGGGGACTATCACAGACCCAAAATTAGATTTTCCGGCAGCGGAGGGGGATGCGATGTCGCTTCTTTTGTTCCGCGTTGCATTGCCTTTATGCAGCATGAAAAACGAAAATTTGTAAAAAAGCTTGATTACCTCACAAGCCCAGGTCAACTGAAAGGCCGCGGGTCAAGAGAAGCTGCAGGGCTCAGACCAGGCGGGGTGAATGTGGTTATCACCAATAAGGCCGTGATGCGTATGGATCATGATTCAGGCGAAATGTATTTAGACTGCTTCTATCCCGGTGTGACTCCTGAAGATATTTTAGAAAACATGCAGTTTTACGTTGACACAACCAAATCGAAGGAAGCTATTCCTCCCAGCGAAAACGAATTGAAAATATTAAGGGAAAAATGTGACCCTCAACGTCTAATTCTTTGATAGATAATCATATCTTCTGGCTGCTGGAATAGTACGGGCGCTTTGAAGATTTTGTAATACTCATCCACATATCCTGGGTCCATGTGCTGGAAATACACCTTTACAGGGTTAAAATCGCTTCCGGTAAGAGATCTGCAAAGACTATTCTATTAAGAGCTCAATAAGAATTTGGCTTGCAGCATATGATATCATGGCCTCTGTAGTCATAAAACCTTGGTTGTGGTGTGTGGTTATGAAATTTTCAAAAAATAAAATTTAACGTCAAAAGTCAATCATCTGCATTCTGTAATCATTTACACTTATTACTTGTGGTATATTATCATCGACATTAATGAGGTGCAATAGGACATAATTATTCTGTGAACAATGCAACTTTGTTTACGGTATCTACTAAAAAGAGGAAAACCTATGAAAGCTAAAAGCTTCACACAAGGCTTTAAGTTGTCAATAGTTTTAATCGTTTTAGCTATAATCCCTTTGATTTTCACTGCTAATAGCAGCGCATCTGCTGCAAAAGGCATGACAATCAAACAAATAGCGCCTGCCGTCAATCCTGAACTGGTGAAATTTCAAAAACAATTTATTCATCCACGGCTGGTGGAAATGGGAAGCAGGGTAAAAATGGCTTTTGGATATGATTATGCTAATTTTTCATTTATTGAAGGGGATGACGGGGTTATAATGATTGATACCGGCTTTTACAGCAATCGGGCTCAACATGCCTTGGCATGATTACAGAAAGCTGGTGAAAAAGCCTATCATTGCAATGATTTATACCCATGTACATTATGATCATAGAGGCGGATCTCCTGTATTTTTAAAAGATGCAGGTAAAGATATCCCTGTATATGCACCGAACGATTGGCAGAAAACAGAAGAGTAAATCAAATTATGAAACTGCCTTTTTGTGTATATTTAACGGATTTTTGTCCCGTACAATAATATATTATAAAACTAAAACTTTTATAAACGTTCTATCCGATAAATGCTTCAAGAGGCATTTCCATGATTGCAGTTGACGTGTTCTTAACTGAATCCATTTTACCCATTGCAGTTGGAAGAAGCTGTTCCATGTAGTACTTAGCGGTAACAACCTGTCCCTGGTAGAAAGCCATATCTTTCTTCTTAACTTTTCCAGCCATAGCTTTTGTTGCAACAGTTGC
>JAFLJU010000080.1 GCA_022712835.1 Desulfobacteraceae bacterium | reverse complement strand
TCACCGTGTCAATTCCGAGATCCGCTTCCAGATCCAGGTTTTCCTCCAGCATGTCCGTGGCATACCCGGTCTGCTGGGCAATCACCTCCTTAACGGCGTCAATGGCTGTATTTGCCGAAACTTGACCTGTTGCCTGGGCCACCGGAATGATAGCATCCGGCACAACCGACTTGGGAACAGCGGTTTCAAGGACAATCGGTTCTAAAGCAGCTCCACTGGTTCTGGACCGGATGTAATCGGCCAGCTTGGCAATGGTGTTCAAATCTCTGAGCTTTAGGTCATCGGGCACGGAAAAACCAAAGGTGGCAGCCACCTTGGCAAAAATCTCCACCTGCTTGACCGTGTCAATCCCAAGATCGGCCTCAAGGTCCAGATCATCTTCCAGCATGTCCGCGGCATACCCGGTCTGTTCAGCAATCAAGGCTTTGACCGTGTCAATGGCAGGGGGCCCAGAACTTACCGGGGCGTTTGAAGCAGGCACTACAGCCACCTTGACAGAAGATCCAAGGGATGCAGGAATATCCACCTGGGTGGCCACATAGGCCCCCAATTTCTCAATGGTATTCAAATCTCTCAGTTTCAAGTCATCGGGCACGGAAAAACCAAAGGCGGCGGCAATATTGCCGAAAATTTCCACCTGTTTCACCGTATCAATCCCGAGATCGGCTTCCAGGTCCAGGTCATCTTCCAACATGTCTGCGGCATACCCGGTCTGCTCGGCAATGATCTGTTTTACCTTTGCTATGGGGACAGCAGATGGTTCCAGGATAGAGCTTGAACCAGCCCCTGCTACTGCAAGGACCGGAGTTCGACCTGGGTCCGGCGTATCGGTTTTTTCCGTATCCGGCTTAATCCTATCCGACTTAACCTTCTCCGGCACTATCGTGCCTGTGGCCTGGTCCCCGGCCACCACGCAAAGAGTATTGTCAATCACTTTGAGTTCCGGCATTTGGGAGCCGGTAATTTTCCTGAGCCAACGATGATAGACCACATTGCCTTTGACGGGATTTTCCTCCACCCGTTTCACAAAAACAAAGGCAAAATGGGACCCGAACCCGGCGGACAGGTGCAACCCGTATTCAGAATCGATTTTCTCCTGACCGGAAAAATTAAGTTTCCTAAAATGGGGGGGAATTTTTTTAAGGTTGGCTATGGGGGGGGCCTTGCGTTTCTGAAGGGCCTTGATCAGAACCACATCCTCAATGGCAGCCCCCAGGGTATGGCCGGTAAATCCCTTGGTATTGGAAATAACTATTTTGGGCAGATATTCTGAAAATGTGGTTTCAAGAGCGGTCACTTCTGCGTCGGCAGAGCCGCCCCGGGCCGGGGTATAGGTCTCATGGGACATGAAGAGCAGCTTGTCGGCATAGTCTTGTTTTGTAAGTCCTGTCTGTCGTTCCACCTTGGTGATGAACTTTTTCATTTCACTGGCCATGTGGGGGACATCAATATTATAGGTGTGGTAGGCGGAATTGGCAATGTGGGTGCCAAGGATCTCAGCCTGGCCGTTCATGCCGCGTTTGGCAGCACTTGCCTGGTCTTCAATGACCAGCCCCACGGCACCGGCACCTAAAATGGTTCCGTTCCGGTCCTCGTCAAAGGGTTTGGCGCCTTCGGAGACTCTCTTTTTAATGGTGGCAGCTCCCAGGGACAAAAATCCCGAACCGATCCATTGCCCCTGGCGGGGAGAGGTGGCGTTTTCACCGCCGATGACCAACACCCGTTTACACCGGCCCACCCGGATCCAGTCCTCGGCAATGCCCATGGCAAGAGTGGTGGAGGCGCAGGCGGAAGAGACAAGGGTGTTGGGACCCTTGGCCTTGATGATCTGGGCCAGGTGGGCAGATCCCAATGGACAATAATTGGCCACAAAGCTTCTGTCAAACTTATAGGTATCCAGGTCGGTTCGTTTCCGGGATTTTGCCTTGAAGAACCATTCGGTCAGCTCTTCCTTTATTTCCCTGTCCCCAATCTTTTCCATGAGGTAATAATAGATTTTTTCAAATTCCTCATAGGGTTTGAGGAACAATTTTTCATAATGATATTTTTCAAGTTCATCGATCAGGGTTTCTGCATTGGGCCACAGGGAGGTGATGATGACACCGGTTTCCTCCTGCATCTCTTCGGGCAGGGCAAACCCAGCGGGGATCATGGTCTTGCCGCCTTTCATTTTCTTATACTGCATGACCAGCGGAATATTGGCATCCTTGAGGGCTTCTATTCCTGCGGCAATGCCCATGGCCATGACCATGTCATATTGTTCCTTGATCCCGTATTCATCGGTGAGGTTAAAATATCCCAATTGTCCGGCCAGATGGATGACATCCTCTGTTTTGGTGATCTGGACAAACCGGGCATTTCCGTCGGGCTGTTTGAAAAGCTTGGTAATATTTTTGTCCGTCAATTGTTCCATGGCCTCTGCCGTGAGGGGCTCAATGAAATTCTCCCCATTTAAGATGGCATCAAAATTATCCTTGGCAAACACCTGACGGGCCTTGCCCGGCAGTCCAACGGAAACACCTGAGATCAGGATTTTGTTCGTATTAAAACCAAACCGCTCCATGGATTCAACGGCTGAGTTACGTTTCTGGTGCTGGAATTCCTTGTACAGAATTCTATCAATCAATGTCTGGTTATTTTGTTTAAATGTATCAAAGTCTTCTGACATTTCTATGATGGGTAACTCCTCTTTGGGGGATGTTGAATGGACAGCCGGCAGGTTTGCCTGGGGTTGCACAATGGTCTTGGGCTCAAATATAGAGTTGCAGGAAAGAAGATATTGACGGCAGGCCTCAAAGGAAGCCTTCTCACCGATTTTTGAATCCACGGACACCGCTGTGCCATAGTCCCCCACATTGATGTTTTTCAGTAAATTGACCAGAAGCCGGGAAGGACCTATTTCGATGAAATGGGTTCGCCCCGACTCATAGACATGTTCAATGGAGCGGATAAACTCAACCGGAGAAACGATCTGTTTTGCCAGCAGATCCTTGACCGCTTCGGATCGTTCCGGATAGGGCTGGGCCAGGGTATTGGAAATAATTTTCCCATACCGTGTATGGTTAAACTGCAGATCATCAAGATAGGTTCTTAATTTCTGGGAGGCTTCGGCCAGCAGCGGAGTGTGAAAGGCTCCGGTGAGATTGAGTTTTTTGTAAACCACTGCCTGGTCCGTCAGATACTGACAAAATTTTTCAATATTTTCGGCCTTGCCGGACACGGCAGTTTGCTTTTCACTGTTCTTGTTCGTGATATAAATGCTGGAAACAAAGGACTCCCGGATCAGGCTGGCGGTCTCCCGTTCGTTTTTAAAGACCACCATAATTTTGCCGGGATTTTTCAGGGTGGATTCGTACATAAGATCCGAACGTTTGATGATCAACTTCATGGCATCGGTAAATCCCAGCATGCCGGAACAAAAAAGTGCGGTGTATTCCCCCACACTATGGCCGATGAAATAATCCGGAGAAAACCCTTCCAAAGCCAGGCGGCTGCAGATGGCCGCGGAAGAAAGGAAAACCGCCGGTTGGGTGTTCTGGGTAGAATTAAGCTTGTCGTCCTCTTTAAACATCATATCCAGCAGAGAATATCCCCGTTGGGTTTTGAAAATCTTCTCCCCTTTTTCCAATACCTCCCGGATGTGCGCATCCGCCTCGTACAACTCCTTCATCATCCCGGGTCTCTGGGCACCTTGTCCGGACAGCAGAGCCACCATTCGCAGTTTCTTTCCCTTCTGGTCTGCAGAATAGGAGATATCCCCCAGCACGATGTCATCTCCAGAACCCCCTTTGTAATCAGTTTTGTAATCGGCTTCAATCACGGCCTGGCCACTGACTGCCCCGGTACTGAGTGCCTGGACATTTTCAGCCTGGGCATATACAGACGAACCCGCCACAGACAGGTCTTGGGCAGACAACTGCTGTTCCAAAACTATTGGCAGACAACTCATGATCAAATGGCTGTGGTTTCCGCCGATCCCGTTCACATTGGCGGCAAACCGGAAGGTCTGGCCCGGGATTTTTGGGACTAGTTTGGTGGCGGGGTTTAAAATTTTGCAGTCGTTGAGAGTGGAATGTTGCACGTCATAATTAAAGTCCGGCAAAATTTTTCCTTTGGAATTCATGAGCATCATCTTGGCCAGGGAAACAGCAGGGTTAGCCGCCTTGAAATACCCAAACTGAGGCTTGATATTTCCGCAGTGCATTTCATGGTGAAAGCAGCTTTGGGTCACCTGTTTTTCAATCATATCCCCAAAGACATTGGAAAAGGCAAACAGGTCCAGATGGTTGATCTCTGATTTTCGGACCCCGGATTTCTGGTAGGCTTCATCGATGACAGAAACAAAGGTATTCTCAGAGGGTGCCAGCAGATGGTCGGGCACACTGGAGCGAACCGTACATTCGTTGATCTCCCCCAAAATTTTCATGCCAGCGTCCTTGGCGCGTTTATAAGTGGTCATCACATGGATGGCCGCCCCCTCCCCCATAACATAGCCGTCGGCTCTGGAATCAAAATAATTGCAATCCCCTTCGGACAAAAGCCCCAGACGTTTAAAAGCCATGAGTACGGCAGGATACAGGTTGCAGTCCACGCCTCCTGCCAGAACAAAGTCCAGATCCTTGTGTTTCAGGTTTCTTGCGGCATTTCTAAAGGCAATGGTGGAAGAGGCACAGGAAGCATCCAGCACATAATTGGGGCCATTGAGACCGAAATAGTTGGCAATCCGCCCGGATATAATATTGGACAAAAGACCCGGGGTGGTGTCTTCATTGTTTTCAGGGATTTGGGTGCAGATGATGTCCAGCATCTCGGCCCCC
>JAFLJU010000322.1 GCA_022712835.1 Desulfobacteraceae bacterium | reverse complement strand
GGTTTTGTGGGGGACTCACTTGAAATGGCACGATTCGGAAGAGATCATAAGGCCGATACTGTGGTTATCGCAGGCGTTAAATTCATGGGGGAAAGCGCCAAAATCCTCACCCCTGACAAGCGGGTGTTAATGCCGACCCTTGAAGCCACCTGCTCCCTTGACATTAGCTGTCCTGAAAAAGAGTTCACTGAATTTTGCAATACCTACCCCGACCGCTCAGTGGTGGTATATGCAAACACCTCGGCTGCTGTCAAGGCTCGGGCCGACTGGGTGGTTACATCCAGTATTGCTGTCAAGGTGGTCGGTTATCTGGCTGAGGAAGGCAAGAAAATCATCTGGGCACCGGATCACCATTTAGGAAGGTATGTTCAGAGAGAAACCGGTGCGGATATAATCTCCTGGCAGGGCAATTGTGTGGTTCATGATGAATTCAAATACGAAGAACTCATGGGGTTGAAAAAGGCAAACCCAGATGTTGTTATCCTTGTCCATCCGGAATCTCCGGGGCCGGTAATAGATCTGGCTGATTTTGTGGGATCCACCTCCCAGATCATCAACGCCTGCCGGATTTCAAATAAGAAACGGTTCATCGTGGCGACGGATAAAGGGATTTTCTATAAAATGCAGCAGGCCGTTCCTGACAAGGAATTGATCATTGCTCCCACCTCCAGTGAAAGCGCCACCTGTCGAAGCTGTGCAAGATGCCCATGGATGCAGCTCAATGACCTTAAAAGATTATCAGAGGTATTTGATACCCCTGGTAATGAAGTTTTCGTGGATCCGGATACTATTCAAAAGGCTTTGATTCCTTTGAATAAAATGTTTCAGTTCATGAAATCTTGAACCAACAGCAAGGGAGCGTCCTCAATATCGATATGCATTGTGGCTATAGGTTATTTTTTGTATCCATGACAATCCTGGCATCCAAATAATTAAAATAGGCAAATTAATTATAATTTTAGACAACCAGTTTCAGTCTGATTCTACTTAGTTGACCAACTTTTTCAAAGTAGTCATTTCTATCCCCAAATAAGGTTTGCGTATCCTAAAAGCATTGCACCTACCAATGAAAAAGACACATACAGTATAAAAACGCGATGTTTAACCAATGTCCAGACTGCTGCCATGGCGGGTAAGGTTGTCGTAGGTCCTGCAATCAGAAATGCTAAGCCGGCAGCAGGACTCATACCTTGTGCGAGAAGGCCGCTTACCATGGGCAATGCACTTAAATTACTTGTGTATACCGGGATACCTAAAAACGTGGCTGTGAAAATTGCCCAAGAGTTATCTTTACCCATAATGCTTGTGATCCACTCTTGTGGCACATAAAGGATGATTAATGCTTCCAGAAAAAATGCCAATGCCATAAATTTAATTACCATCAATGTTGCATCCATAGATTCCTTGCTTAGTTTTTTCCAGAATGATTCTTCTGCTGAGCATCCGCATGATTCTGAACTATTATCAGTCGTGCAGGACTCTTGATTTTTCGTTTCTGCATGTGTCATTGAGGATTGAATTTGAATAACAGTTACTGATTCTTCGGTACAACAAGCTGAGGCTTGCACAGGAAACAACGATTCAGCCTTAAAAGAAAATAGAGTTTTAAAGTTTGAAGTGAGAGAAAGACCTATTTGTTTTATCCTTGAAGGCTTTTGGGATACACGAAATCCTGTTTTCCGTTTAAGGATATCGGAGCTGATCCATCCTGTCTGCATCAATGCATGAGTTATGAATCCTGCACTTAAACTCATAACCAGTGTGCCTATTAATCGCCAGGTCGCTAAATCCCAACCAATTGTTCCAACACTTAAAAAAAATATTTCAGGGTCCATGGAAGGAGATGCTATCCAAAAAGCCATTACAGGAGGAAGGGGAACTCCACCGATTAACAAGGCAGCAATCACAGGGATCACACCACATGAGCAAAAAGGACTGAAGGCTCCGACCAGTGTTGCCAACAAAATTGCAGCAATTGGACCAGCATCGAAAGCACGCTTTATATGTTTAGAGGCTCCCGACATATTAACTGCTACAGCAATTGGTATAGTGATTACAAGATAAGGCCAAATATGGATAAACGCCTTAACCATGAAATCCGCTATTTTGTAAAGCTCAGTCATCATAATAAATTCTCCTCTTTCTTGTTTTTTCTATATTTCTAAATATTTCGAAATATATAATCAAAAAAATATTAGCGTTTACATTTTGCTTCAGTGCAGCACTCGGACTTAAGAAACTCCACAAGCTCATCCAAAACATCAAATTGAGGGATACAGTAAAGTGTCCTGCTATCTCTAACTTGTTTAATCAAGCCTACTGAGACCAATCTACTGATATGATGGGATAAAGTTGAGCCTGGAACATCTAATTCTTCCTGAATTTGGCCTACCGGAGCCCCTTGGTCTCCTACTTTTACAAGATATCTAAAAATAGAAAGTCTCGTAATGTGTCCAAGTTCTGCTAATTTTTTTGCTGCAATTTCAATTTCCATGATCCAATCATATCGTTTAATTTGCGAATTATCAACTATATTTTTAGAATTATCGAAATATATCTTTTGTTATCTGAAAAAAGCAGGTTTTCCCTTGCGTCCAATTCTCTGGCACGCAGTCCAGAAAGGAATCCTTTCACTTGTAAAGGTGTAGTTGTATAATGCATCCGTCGTATATGATGCACATGATTGACTATAAAAAACATGTGTGCTATTAATGTATTTATGAACTGGTTATCACTCATTCATCAAATCCCGTCAAAACCGACTTATTTTCGAGCAAAAATCGGGCGTAGACTAAAACAAGTGGGTGCGATCCCTATTAAACAAGCAGTTTACGTTTTACCGAACACGGAGCAATGTCTTGAGGACCTGAGTTGGATTGCAAAGGAAATTATTGATCAGGGTGGAGAGGCGATTCTTCTTGACGTTAGTTTTCTTCATGGCCTGACAGATAAACAGGTGATCTGCTTATTCGAAAAAGCAAGGCTCTCTGACTATGAGAATATCCTGAATGAAGCCCGGGCTCTGATGAATTCATACCATTCCCGGGAAAATGGAGACTCCTTATTGTCAGACTGTAAAACTGAACTGAGGAGATTGAAAAAGTCATTTAATAGGATTTTAGAGATTGATTTTTTCCCGCTACCAGAACAGGCAAAAACAGAGGCTTACCTGGATGAAATGGAGACCATATTTCATGAGCCCGTAAAAAATGGGGAAATACAAGCCGTCAAAGGGGGAAAAATGTCAGGATGTATCTGGGTGACCAAACGCAATGTCTATGTAGATCGCATGGCCAGTGCCTGGTTCATTATGTGTTTTGTTGACAAAAGAGCTTCATTTAAATTTATCGATCAAACCCTTTATCAACCTGAAAAAAATGAATTACGTTTCGATATGCCCGAAGCTGAATATACCCATCAAGGGGATATGTGTACCTTTGAAGTCTTGGTGCAAACCTTTTGCCCTCATGACAGGGGATTAATGCAAATTGCAAAGTTAATTCACGACATTGATTTAAAAGACGATTCATTTGATTTGCCCGAAAAAGCAGGCATCCAAGCCCTTATAGATTCAATTGTAGCCACAAACAATGATGACCTGAAACGTATAGAACTGGCCAGCGCCATCTTTGATGGCCTGTTGATAAATTATACAAATAAAATTTTTACCAAGGAGATTTAACATGCCGCCAACAATACAACATTATAAGAGCAGTCTTGAAAGAACGGGTAACGAGTGGAGAGACATTCATGATTGGGTGGATGATCCTAATCACAAAAATGAACGTCATGATTTTACCCGTATTGCCGATTTCACACCCATTATCATGGAAAAATTCGGAGAAGAAGGGGTGGCAGAATATATTAACCACATCCGAGAGGATATGGATAAGAAATTTGCCAAACTTAAGAAAGAATATGAAGAGAAAATGGCTGATGCCTATGCCTATTTTGGCATCAGGGGGAGGAAATATTAATGCCTGGCTATTTAATTAAAAAGGATGATATTGACTTTTTGAAAAATCAGGGAATGACTGCTGAAGACCTTGAGCACTCAATTCGAGTTGCTAAAAAAGCACTTGAAATCGGCAGTCGTATCCGTGCAGATCTTGATATGGAATTAATCGGCCGGGGTGCACTTTTTCACGATCTTGGAAAAACTGAAACACACGGAATCACCCACGGTCTTATCGGTTCTGAAAAAGGGGCTGATTTGGGTCTGCCTGCAACTGTAAATGCCATCATGGAAAAACATATCCGTGGAGGGCTGACAGAGCCTGAAGCCGTTGAATTAGGGCTGCCGGTAAAGGATTATACCCTTCATCTGCTGGAGGAAAAAGTCATCATCTATGCGGATCGCCTGGTTGATATTATCCACGATGGTATTGTGAAGATTGAAAAAGAGGGTGATGCTGAGACCCGGTTTAAAGAAATACTCAAAGAAGAGATAAAATACGGAAAGAATGATATCACAACCAAGCGTTATTACCGCTACCATGATGAAATCCAAAGCCTGATGAGATAAACCGTCCTGAATGAAACTTTTCCTGCCAGCCCATTCCCCTGGGCTGGTTTATGCTATTTTCAGCTGGTGTATATATGATGATGCCGAAGATCTCACCCTTTAAAATCATTTGTGCCATTGGCTTGTTGGCAATTTTCAGCTCAACAATATCCAAAAACCCAGCTTTGCCGCTATTGGTGACTCACATCGGCGGCGATCAGATGGCTGTTGGATTTATTGCAGGCGTGTCTGCGTTGACGGGTATTTTGTTTAGTTTTCCTGCAGGATATTTATCTGATAGAATAGGCAGATACCGGATGTTGTTGATGTCTGGGTGTGTATTTGCCACTGCTCCCTTTTTTTATCTCTTTGTTACGGATGTTTGGCAGATCGCCATCATCCGTTTTTATCACGGTCTATCCACTGCTATTTTTGGTCCGGTGGCCATGGCTTGTGTGGCTGATTTGTATCAAGACTCCCGGGGAGAAAAAATGGGATGGTTTTCAACTGCCACCCTGCTAGGACGATTTTCTGCCCCTGCCTTAGGTGGGATAATTTTGGCATTTTCTGCAACCCATGATGCCTATGGATTTACCACCTTGTACCTTGTCTGCGGGGTAGCAGGTATCGGGGCATTATCGGCAATGGTTTTGTTGCCCAAAAAAAATGAAGACAGCCCGGTTCCACAGATAAAGAAAAACAATGATGGCCTAAGAAAAGGAATTAAGACATTGGTATCTGATTCCGGGATCATGATGACCTGTGGTGTCGAAGCTGCCATCCTTTTTTCATATGGAATTTTTGAGACGTTTCTCCCACTTAGAGGGCTCAACATTGGGCTGAGTACTTGGGAAATTGGTATATGTATTTCGTCCCAGATAATCACCATTGCTGTGTCTAAACCTGTTCTCGGCCGCTTTTCAGATCGTCATGGCAGACCTTCCCAGATTATTTGGGGAACGATTATAGCAGGAGGATGCATGTTAATGTTGGCTTTTTCATTTTCATTTCTGACCCTTCTTGCTTCTTCAATTCTCCTTGGGGTATCGATTTCCATAGTTACGTCGGCAAGCGCTGCGCATATCGCTGATCTCAGCAAGGCCGGAAATCATGGGGCCGCCATGGGCATGTTAGGTTCAATAATGGACATCGGCCATGCTCTAGGCCCAATTGTGGGGGGGATACTTGCTGTTTCCTTTAGTCTGACACACTCTTTTCTTAGTGGAACTGCGATGTTGATGATCGGTGCGGTAAGCTTCATCTATTTGCATAAAACAAAAATCTGAGGTGGAAAATACATACTGTATAAGGACTGAGCCAGATTCAAATCAATGTTGAAATTTACTTGTACTCAAACTCCATGGTACCGAAATCCCCAAAGTCAGCCAGATATTTGCCGGGCTTGACAGGCATAAGCTTTGTCAATGATCCTGTAATGACTATATATCCACTTTTTATTTCACCACCTTTTGCCAAGACATTATTTACCGCCCATTGAAGGGCTTTCCACTGGTCTCCGAGTGCATTTTTGCCCACACCGCTGGAAACCTGTTGACCATTGTGAAATAATTTAACAGAAACTGCATTAAGATCTTGTGCTCGGGCCGGTAGTGCTTTTCCGATTAATACTTGTCGAGCGGCCACATTGGTTGCAATGATATCCGGTCCTTTTAGCTGTTTCATATCCGAATAAAAAAGATCCGGCAGTTCAATAGCCGGGAATACGATGGATACGGCTTTTTTTAGAGACTCAATATCCTTAACCGGTTCTGTAATATCTTTACTGAACTTGAAACCGATCTCTGTTTCAATAAACAATCGCCCATAATTTTTCTGAAAAAGGGTACCTGGCCAGCGAAGCATCGATTTTAAAAGGGTCCCCCTAACAGCTTCTGATACACCGAATCTCTTCTGGGTTGGAGCAGCAGTCAGCCCTGCTTTGTATCCTATAACCATTTCCCCTTTGCTTACTCTTACTTTAATAAAATCGTCCTGGATATCGTATGCTTGATCAACTGTTAAATTATTAATTTCCTGGGAAGCCATAGGATATGGGGACAGGGATGCAAATGCGTTATTGATGTCTTTAACAAGATTTTCATGAGAGGAAGTCAGAGCCGAAGCTGCATTCAATGATAAGCAAAACGTAACACAAATCAACACTAACAATCTAATTTTTTGCATTTTACTTCTCCTTGTTCATATAGAACTTTTTTAAAAATTATTTTAACATTGCGCTTACAATTATCGAAAAAGATACAATTATGCCTTCTTTCCAGCCTATTTGAAAAACTTTAAGATAACAATATTTTATGCTGCAAAACAAATAAAATTTAAAAAATTAGATTTATTTTTATTTAAGATATGGCATCGGCCTCAAAATTACTTTTTTAATTCGTTTACATTTTTCACTTTACCTTGTCTGAATCCACAGAAATAGCTCTATCAGTGATTATCAATGTAGACCTGTAATTTTTCATGCCATTTTACTGTATCATATACCTGTGGGTCAGTAGGCTCATTCATTAAAAGATCGATTAAATACCGTGGTGTTTTTCCGCCAATATGCATCGATTTAATGCAGGAAACGCAATATACACAAACATTTTCGCAGGGCATAGAATCAGCCCGTTTTTTCATCAGATTGTGAATTTTATCCAAAGGAAGTTTTGGGTAAAAATCATCACCGCAACATACAGAGCGTGTACTGTTGAATTTTGTTTCGACAATTTCAATATTCATTTTTTTAAGGCAATTACGTACAGCCTGATGAACCAGCGGGTTTTTACGCACAGGGCAGGCATCGTGTACGGACATTTTTAAACCTTTATAATCGGGATACGGAAACGAATCAAGGTTATCGATTATTTCCCACAAAGATATGGTTGATATTCCTTCATACAGACTCCCGAACCGTTTGTCACAGCCAGCACATACATTTATAATCAAAGAGCCTTTTTCAAGCTGCGGTTCATGGCGGCAACATATTTTGTGCATAGCCGTTTCTTTATAGTTTTGATTCAGAAAACTTAGAATCATGTTTTCCATTTCAGGTTTATAAATACTTAAAGCGCAACCGGGATTAAAGTATGCTTGTCTGGTCATGTTTTTCTCCTGTAAATCAGCAAATCTTGTTTGTTCCTTTTTTTCTGGGTTGAAGAGTAACTTTTTATTTACACAATGCACACCCGAATATTGCTGAAATAATTCTGAATCAAATTATTCTTACTACCGCTCTAACACAAAAGCATCAAAGTTTGATCCTTCAATTTTTCGGGATGTCAATTTGAGGCCCTGAAGATAGTCGTTGGGATCGGCAGGTTTGGGATGTGTGGGATCGGTTTCTTCTAGTATCTTGATTTTCGATTTTCCATGGATATCTGATCGTTCAGGGTCCAGAAATCATACAGAACACCAATTCCAAATACACCCCCGGTAAAAAGGTAGAGGAGCCCAGAAATCCATTTTCCCATATACATGCGATGGACACCAAATAAACCTAGAAATGTTAAAAATATAAATCCAAGAGAGAAGTCAATATCACCTGCAATGAATCTGAAATCTGCTTGTTCATCCATGGACGGAATCAAGAAAAAATCAACAATCCATCCTATTCCAAGCAAACCTAACGTAAAAAAATAGAGGGTGCCTGAAATAGGTTTCCCATAATAAAATCTGTGTGCCCCAATGAATCCGAATATCCATAAAATATACCCGATTGATTTTCTATGTGTATCGTTTCTATGCATTGTTTTTCCTTTTTATAAAAATTATATTTCATTTATAGGGTATCAATAGCAAACATTATGCCAAAATCAAATTAGTTTTAATATCAATAGCATATCGCACAATAGGATAGTTTGATGGTCATTATTCCCATAATAAATGGCAAAAATAACCTATCGGTGGTGAAAATGCCCACTTGATGACACACGCGAAACAAACCCGTAGATAGGTATGCATTACGCTCTTTTCTTATCAAACGTTTAACTCACAGAAATTCAAAGATATTTGCATTCACCGAAAGGACTTTTTAATTCGTACCTGCACCCAAGTCCGTCATTGATCTTAATTCCTTGAATTTGGCTATCAGAAGTCGAGAAATAATCAGTCGTTACGATCCGGCAACAACCTGTCCTCTTCCCTGTTCCTTTGCCCGATATAGAAGTGCGTCAGCCTTTTTGACGGCTTCATTTGGTTTCTGGTCTTGAGAGGGGAAGAATTCTGCCACACCCAGACTCATTGTCACATGACCGAATGATGACTGTTTGTGGGGTATGTTTTCCTTAACAAGACTACTCAGGATCCGTTCCGCTACGTCCTTTGCTCCATCCAGATCCGTATCTGGCATCAGTACGACGAATTCTTCGCCGCCATATCGTGCGGGGACATCACTCTTCCGCCCCACCGAATCCATGATTTTTCGGGCAACCCGTTGAAGGCACAGGTCTCCTTCAACATGCCCATAGTTATCATTGTATTTCTTGAAATAGTCAATATCGCACATAACAATGCTTAAAACCCCGTTGGAGCGTTGCAGTCTGTTCCACTCACCTTTAAGTCGTTCATCGAAATAACGTCGATTTAGCAACCCTGTCAGCCCATCGGTCTGGGAGAGTTTTTCAAGTTCAAGGTTGCTCTTCTGAAGTTCAGCCGTGCGCTGGGTGACAAGTACCTCAAGTTTCTCGCGAGCCTGTTTTTCAACCCGGGTGGCTTCTTTTTGATAGTGCAGTTTCTCGTTTTCAAGGCGCTTGACCCGATAGGCCAGGGCCAGGGCAAAAATGATCATTTCTGCCGTAAAGCCGAGCAGAACACCGTGGCGGGCGAGGAAACTATATTTAATAACCCCGATACAGACACTGGCAAGCAGAAAACTGCCTAGGGCATTTCCCGAGAAGGCCGCCAGATAATAAGGCGCCATGGGCAATCCGCGATAAACGGAATAAACACCAGTCCCTAACAGGACAATCACCAGAGGCGGTACAGACAAAGCCAAATAATGATAGATATCCGGGTTCAGAAAAGTGCCCGCCGATATGACAAAGAAATATAAAGCAATGCCGGCAAGGAACTTGTCCAGCAGAGGCAGATATTTTTTCGTGTCCAGCAGACTGCGCATGAACATGGTCTGGAAGGCTGCAATCAATGGTACGACCGCCAACAAGTCACTGCGGATCGAAAAATCATCGTAAAAATAGAAATCGAATCCGTTGTAGAAACCCGTCCAAACCAGAGAACACGCCCCATGCATAAAATAGTACAGGTAAACCCTGTCTTTCAAAGATAGGAATAAAAACAGATTGTAGGCCAGCAAAGCCCCAACTGCGCCGAAAAATATCATGTAAACAAACAGGAACTTTTGTTCGAACAGAACGGCTTGTTCCGGACTCTCGAGACGCGCACCGAGTGTCAGGAGGAAAGTCCTTGAATAGAATTTGATGTACAATCGTCGTGTTTCCCCCGGCGCCAGGGTAATCGCAAAACTCGGGGTCCGGTTTTTCAGCGCCCGCTCATTCAGAGGGACGTTCAGGCCCCCCTGTAGACGAACCCAATTTCCATCCTGTTGATAAAAGAGATCAGCCACTTCAAAGATCGCCTCATCCAACCGAGTGATCCTCGTAACCTGTTTATTCGATGAGTTCCGGACATCAAAGATAAACCAACGATCCGCTCTCAGTTCGGGAACATAGTAGCGAGACGAAATTACTTCACCCGGAAGAGCTTCGGCCGCAATATCTGCCACTCCAATGGACTGGCTTTCATCCGACACAAAGTAGACGGGGAAATCGACATAGCTAACCTCGTCGCCACCGACCTCATAGACTGGAACGTCTGGCGTTGCGGCAAGCGCCTGCTGCCACAGAAATATCGAAATCAGTCCAGCTGCAATAATCTTCGCAAATGCCAAACGCCTCAATCCCCAAACAGAGCTGACTTTATGTGCAGTGCATTTTGGGTCATATCCTTTGTATGAGTTTTTTATGATCGCATGGTTCATTCGCATTTTGGCAACCTGTTTGTTTTTATGAGATTGGAAAAAGTTCAACTCCGCTTGTTCAGCTTGGCTTTAGAAAATTTTGAATCCCGGTAAAAATGATTTGGGCGGCAATAGCTGAGACAAAAAGCCCGGTAATTTTTGGAAGGATCATCAAGCCCTGCTCGCCGATCAAACGCTTCACACCGGTTGAAAGGTATAGGATTAATCCTAGGGTTACAACGGCAAGAAAGAGAGCTGATCCGATGATGAGTTTTTCCATGTAAGAGCCAGCTTCGGCTCCTGTGACAAGAAGCACACCGATGACACCCGGGCCTACAGTGATAGGCAATGCCAGGGGGACGACTGCAATATTTCGGTCGTTATCCTGACTTGCCGTGTCATTGTTGCCTGATATCATGGATAGAGCAGAAAGAAATAAAATGGTGCCAGCCCCAATCCTGAAAGCATCTAATGTGATTCCGAACAAGTCAAAAATATGTTTTCCAAATAGATAGATCACAAACGAACTGACCATTACCGCAATCGTCACCTTGATGGCGATCTGCTTTTTTTCTAAATCTTGAAATTCTCGGGTAAGGGAGAGAAATGCAGAAAGCACAAAGAACGGGGTAAGAATAAAAAAAATCTTTAAATAAAAGTTGATAAATGTTTGTAAGCCCACGATGCTATTCCATAAATTTTAGGGTTGTTGAAAATCGTACACATATACCCAACAATCCTTTTGACGGTCAAGTGAAAAGTTGCTGGTCTAAAAAAAATCTCGTATTCCAACAGATCAAAAAATCAAAATGCTTGTATCTGGATTCACCAAAATCTCTGTTAAATAAAGTTTAGCTTTATATCAGTGAACCATTCTTTGTCTTCAATACTTTTGACAGAGATAATTATCGGTGAACGTAGATTTGATTCCTATTGCTTAAATTTGTCTTTTCCCTATTGAATTGATATGGATCCCTTATGAAAGGATACAAGGGTTACATTCTCACACGAGAACAACAGGACAACAGGGGACGACATCTTCTAAATTACACCGGAATCAGTGATCAGGGGCCCTTTGAAATCACCATCACCCGAGATCGGCCCCTGTTCTTCATCGAACACAATGTCGAGCTGCCAAGCCATATCTCCTTTCATGAACGCCGGAGTGTTGATTTGACCTCTTTTGACGGGACGCCTGTCGATGCTCTCTACTTTAGAAATCAGACCCAATTATACAGAGTCCGGAAACAATTATGGGACAAGGGTATCAAAACGTTTGAGGCAGATATCCGCCCTGAAGATCGTTTCCTGATGGAACGATTTATCAATGGAAATATAGAGATTAAAGGTTCCTGCCAACTCCAGGCAGGCATGCTTCGATTTTTGGATCCTGTACTTTATCCAACCGATTTTCAGACCCGATTTTCAGTTCTTTCTCTGGATATCGAAACCGGACAAAAGGGTGAATTGTATTCTATTGCTTGCCACTTTGAAGGTCGGGAAACGAAGGATAAATCCCAAATCACCGCTATCGGAATTGTCTTGATACTGGATGATTCTCCAATAGAATTTAGTTCACCCGCACCTCGTTTACCTCTGAACATAGGATTGTCCGGTGTTAATCCAGAACCCTTAACCGATACAGGATGGATGATCCGTTTGCCAGGTGAAAGAGATCTGCTTAGGGGGTTTCTTGATATCATGAACACCTTGGATCCTGATATAATGATCGGCTGGCACGTGATCGGGTTTGACCTGATGTTCCTTGAAAAAAAATACCGAGAACATGGGATTCCATTTAGCCTTGGCCGTAACATGCGCACGCCTGAAATCCGGGAAATAAGAAAAGGTTCGTTCAGTGTGGATATCTTTGGAAGAATTGTCATTGACGGACCCCCTTCTTTGAGAGCCGCTTTTTATTCCTTTGAAAATTTTCGCCTGGAAACCGTAGCATCGGAGTTACTGGGCAAAGGAAAAGATATTGGCCAGAGTCAGGATAAGGTAAAGGAGATTGAAAGAAGATTCAGGGAAGACAAAAAAGGATTGGCCCGGTACAACCTGTTGGATTGCACCCTTGTATGGGAAATTTTCAAAAAAACCGGTCTGATTGATCTGACCTGCAAACGGGCCCAGCTCAGCGGCTTGCCCATGGACCAGGTCGGTAGATCGGTGGCTGCCTTTGATCATTTCATGCTCCCCAGGATGCATCGAAACGGCCTTGTGACTCCCAATGTCAGGGATATTAAAGATATTGGACATGCGCCCGGAGGATGGGTATTTACCAAATCACCGGGATTTTTTGAGCAGATTGCCGTATTTGACTTCAAAAGCCTGTATCCTTCCATTATCCGAACTTTTAAAATCGATCCTTTGTCCCGGCTCAAAGCCAATATTCATCCCTTGAGTACGCCAGTTGAGACCACCTTTTCAAGGGACGTCCATGTGCTGCCCGAATTCATTACTACACTCATGGAAAGCCGTGATAAGGCTAAAAAAGAAAACGATTTTCATCTATCCCAAGCCATCAAAATTTTAATGAACAGCTTCTACGGCGTCATGGGAACCACCAGAAGTCGATTTTACAATCCCCAATTGTCCAGGTCCATAACTGGATCTGGACGATGGCTACTCAAAATCACCCGGGGTTTTCTGGAACAAAACGGATACACGGTCCTTTATGGAGACACGGATTCAGTGTTCGTGCAATTAAAGAAAACCGAATTTAAAAATAGCGAACTATCGGTCAGACAGATTGCCGAAAGTATCAATACCTTTGTGACACAGACCATACAAAGCAAATTTAATCTCGAATCTCACCTGGAGATTGAATTTGAAAAACTATTCACCCGCTTTTTTCTTCCGGCCCTGAGAGGTGGAGGAGAAAGTGCGAAGAAAAGATACGCTGGGCTCGTGAAAAAAGGCGAAACACAAGAGCTGGTTTTTACGGGCCTGGAGTTTGTCCGGTC
>JAFLJU010000505.1 GCA_022712835.1 Desulfobacteraceae bacterium | reverse complement strand
CCGATCCGTTCAGTCCGAGAACTCCGATTTTTGCCCCGTAAAAATAGGACAGATAAATATCTTTTAATACCTGGCGTTTGCCATGGAATTTGCCTACGTTCACCATGGTATAGATGACTTTTTTTGTATCTTCAGACATTATTTTTTTCTCCTTACAGGGCGGCTATACATTCGATTTCAACCAGGGCGCCTTTTGGAAGTGCAGCAACAGCAAAGGCCGACCGGGCGGGTTTGTGACCGTTAAGGGCTTTTTCGTAAACCTCATTCATGCCGGTAAAATCATCCATGGTGGAAAGAAACACCGTGGTCTTAATGATCTTGTCAAGGCTTGAACCCGCTGCTTCCAGAACCAGCTTCATATTTGCCATCACCTGTTTTGTCTGGGCGGCAATGGTTTTTTCCACAAGTTCCATGGTAGCAGGATCAAGGGGAATCTGGCCGGAACAAAAAACCGTTCCATTGTGGACAATGGCGTGGCTATAGGGACCGACAGCGGCCGGTGCCTTTGGGGTATTGATAATCTCCATAAGAGTCTCCGTATAATATTTATTTTTAATATTTATCTTATATATTTATCTGGTTGTCTTAATTGTACAACGTGACGATGGGTTCCTTTAATATCATATCAACGGCTTCTTTGGCTGTTTTGCCAATGGTGGGAAAGGTGTCGGAAAGTTTTGAAATTTGTCTTAAATTTTCCGCTGTTCTCAGGATCAACCGGGCAAAATCACCCTCGGCAAAAACAGAACCCTCGATTAATTCATCCCATTCCGCGCCATGGGCCCAGGCATAAAGCATGGCAGCCGGCTGAATATAGAGATTGGGGGCGGGAAATCCTTTTTTCAGCAGTTGAATGGCAAAGGGTTTCAATCCGTAGCGAAGGTCCAGGAAAACGCCCTTGAGTAGCTTGGGAAGTGCCGTCTGGTGTAGGGGGTCGTCTGTGAACTCCTTTTCATTAACAAAGGTGCCGATGATAGCTGCCAGAAGCGCCGGATCCTCAAGTGGCAAGAGTTTTTTGCGGATGCTCTGGGCCACAAGAAGGGGAGAATCGATTCTTAGCTTGGAGGCCCATAAACCGTCTTCGGTCAGTGCGCCTTCCGGGGTTACATACGCTTCCTGGGTCAATAAGGACATGTGGTCCTGGAAGTCCAGCCATAGGTGTTCCATGTCATTGCCAAATTTTTTCCTGGCAATCTTGTTGCCTTTCTGACCATCGGAAATGAGATAGGAGGCAAATGATTTGTCCAGAAGGGTACGAATCTCACTGGGCGAATGGGAGAGCAGTAGATTCAATACCATGGAAAAATCAATTTTGATCTGGCTGTCCACATCCAGAGGCGGGGCATCCACAAGCCTTGCCACATATTTTAAATTCATGAATCTGCCTGGTAGCATCAGGCCAAATCCGACATTGTCCATCCCACGTCTGCCAGCTCTTCCTGCCATTTGCTGGAACTCACTGGGGGTAAGCGACATGAAATCTGACCCGTTGAACCGGTCTGAGTTCAGCACCACCACGGACCGGGCCGGAAAATTAACCCCGGCCGCCACGGTGGAGGTGGCAAACATGGCATTTAACAACCCACCGGCCATAAGGGTTTCCACCACCACTTTCCAGGCGGGTAAATGGCCGCTGTGATGACCTGCCGTTCCGGTTTCTTCCAGATATTTTCGCTGGGGGTGGTTTTGTAAATGGGGATTGTTTCGGGTCAGTTCGTCTATTTTTTCAGCCAGGGCCTGCTTTTTTTCCGGGGTGGTCTTAAGTAGTTCCCCGTTGCATAGTCGGACCGCCTGGTCACATTCCGCTCTTGATTTAAGAAAGAAAATGGCCGGTAGCAGATCATAATGGGCCATGACTTTTAAAATTTGTGCAAAATCGGGCAATTTGCCACCTTGCGCCATCTGGGGCTGGGGCTTTTCATTGACAAATTTTGTAACCTTGTGGTGAAGTTGGGGTCTGTCATTGGGAGAGTCCGGGGTTTTCATCAAAGGAAAAAGGGTGCCGGAAGGGTGAAAGAAAATCGGGTGCAAGGGCACGGGCCGGTCGTGGTTTTCCACCACCCGGCATTCTTTTCCCCGGATGGAGGACAGCCAGCCTGCAATCTGGTCCGGGTTTCCAATGGTGGCTGACAGGAGCAGCAAAGGGATTCGCACGGGCAGGTAAATCATGATCTCTTCCCAGACCACTCCCCGTTCGGCATCTCCCAGGAAATGGGCTTCATCCAGGATAATCAGATCACAGTCCAGATTTTTTCCGGTGTACATGGAATCATATAGCTGATTTCTTAAAATTTCAGTGGTGCCGATGACAATGGCGGCATCGGCATTTTCTTTGATATCCCCTGTGAGAATACCCACATTTTCCTTACCGAAAAGTTTTGAAAACTGGGCATGGATGGAGTTGGTCAATGCTTTTAAGGGGGTGGCATACCAGGTTTTCCCATTGGTTTCCATGACTTTTTGGGCAACTCGTTCAGCTATCCAGGTTTTGCCAGCTCCCGTGGGGGCTGTGACCAGGCAGTCTGCGGTCTCAATGGCTTCAATGGCTTCCAGCTGGAAGGGGTCGGGTTCAAAGGGTTTAATGTCGGGAATACCGATGTCTTCAAAGATGCGTTTAAGGCCCTTGTCGGCACCCGGTACCATTGGCGGTAATTTGATTTGTGGTTTTTTTGAGGTCTTGGACCGGTAAAATCGATTTTTCATGGGGCCTAGGATAGATCATATTGGGGAAATTAGCAATATCCCTTGCGCGTCTTTGGGTTCAATATGGAAGGCAAATTTTAGTCAGATAATCGTCGGTAGATTTCAATGACGCATTTAGGGGAAGAAAGTCCAAACAACCGGGTATCAAACTTTGGCAGATCCACAAAAAAACATTCGGAAACATCATCCCGGGCATCAATGGTGTCAAAGGAATTGACTTCGCATACAAATGCCATGTCCGTCACCGGATAAATGACCGATTTATAGGGATAGATATTGGGAACCGAACACAGATAGGCAAGGTGTGTTATCGTTAGATTCAACTCTTCTCTGACTTCGCGTATCAGGCTTTGTTCGATACTTTCCCCGGGTTCAGCAAACCCGCCGGGAAGATCCAGGGTTCCCTTGAAGGGATCATGCTTTCTCCTTGTGACCAGCAGTTGGTTTTCTTTGTTCACAATCACCGCCATGGCAGCTGCAGCGCAGTTTAAATAAAAAACAAATTGACAGGCACTGCAGACAAAGGATTTCTCCGTGTCAGGCCCAAGGGTTGCCTGGCCGCAACAGGGACAATAGATAAAAGTACTTTGATTGGGATTTTTCAATTGTCACCGAACAGATCCATTTGAGTGTCGTTTTCCATTTTTTTTCTCTTTTTGTCCGCTGCTATTTTCCTATTGACCTCCAGTCGCTGTTTCTTTTTCTCCAAAGCCTTTTGCGCTTCAATTTTCTTTTTCTCTTCAAAAAAATTATCAATTTCCTTGGATTCATTATCATCCGCAAATTCATAGATTCCAAGTGTATCCGCTGCATTTTTGGGGATTAGAAAACCTTCGGATGTTTCATAAAACGTAAAAGAATCTATAATTTCCTGGCTGCAATATTTTTCTATTTCATGATCCAAATCAAATTGTTTTTCAATCTGTGTTGCCTTATTGCCAACGGTTGATTTTTTTGCATTAAAAAAATCACAGAGCATATCAGCCGAAATAAACGTATCGTTTTCTTTGTCAAAAAGAAAATTTAACCGGGCAATTACATAAATTATCGAAGCTGCCCATATTTCAATTTTACCCCGGGATAAATTAATGCCCTCACCCCCACCCAGATCATCACAAAGGTTCATGGAGAAACCCTCAATCTCCTTATTTAGATTTGCCTCACCAAAGTTGTGGATCAATTTTTTAATTTCATTTAAGCGTTCTAATTTTTCCGTGGCCACTATACGGGTCTCCTTTTTTTAAAATTTTCAGCCTGCTCGAAGATTTCCTTGTACACCTCATCCCGATCCACTGGCGGATAGCCAGATTCGGCCAGCAAAATGATAAGGTCTGCTTTGAGTTCTGCCTT
>JAFLJU010000378.1 GCA_022712835.1 Desulfobacteraceae bacterium | reverse complement strand
AATACATCGATCTGTTTGGGTTTTTGACCATACCCATGCTGTCGCTGCTCGGCTTTTCAACCATTATAACCCTTTTATTTCTCTTAAAGAAAAGGACATCCAAATGAAATATAAAATATTTGCAGCCACCTGCCTTATATTGATCGGTATCTTTGCGGCCACAAGTTTCTATTACAAAGCCCAACAGGCCAAACAATATAATTTTATGAGCCAAAATAATCTATCTACCTTTGTACGGGAGTATTCCCAGACGCTTGGCAATGCCGATGCAAAGGTTTTGCTGGTTGAATTTATGGATCCTGCCTGTGAAACCTGCGCCGCTTTTTCGCCCATTGTTAAACAAATGATGGCAGACAATCCCGGGAAAATAAAATTGGTTCTCCGGTATGCCCCCTTCCATGACGGGGCAGACTATTTTGTAAAAATTCTTGAAGCCGCCAAAAACCAGGGAAAATATTGGGAAACCCTAAAGGTGATGTTCGACTCCCAATCGGTGTGGGCAAGTCACCATAATCCCCAACCCCAGAAAATCTGGCAGTTTCTTCCCAAGGCCGGACTTGATATAGACCGGATTAAACAAGATATGAATGACCCGGAAATTGCCAAACGAATTGAACAGGATATTGCCGATGCCAAAACCCTGAATGTTCGAAAAACCCCGGGATTTTTTGTCAACGGCAAACCCCTGGAGACATTCGGATCGAAACAATTATATCAATTGATTCAATCGGAAATAAAGGCAAACTATTAACCCCATTGGGCCGTTATAGGTTATCGTCACATTTGGAGGATATACATCCCATGAAACAATCATTTCTTTTCACCCTGATAATTGGCATGTGCCTGTTCATTTTTGCCTGTGGACAGGGACCGACCCAGGTGAAAGTTGGAGATCCGGCACCGGATTTTTCCCTGGTAGACCTGGAAGGTAAAACATGGGTTCTTTCTGAGCTCAAAGGACAGGTGGTCTTTATTAATTTTTGGGCAAGCTGGTGTCCCCCCTGCATGAAAGAACTGCCCTCAATGCAAAAGCTTTTTGAAACCCTGCCCGGTGACAAGTTCAAAATGCTGGCCCTCCTGAACAATGACAAGCCTGCTGTGGCAAATTTCGTTGCCAATCAAAATGGCTTTACCATGCCGATTCTGGATGATTCCAATCGACTTATCGGGGCTAAATACGCCATAAAAGGTCTGCCGGAAACCTTTATTGTGGATAAACAAGGCATCATCCGTCAGAAAGTGATCGGTCCTGCCCAATGGGACAGCCCGGGTGCCGTGCAAATGATATTAGATTTAATCAACCAAAAACATAAAGACCAGTAGAAATCAGTAAAAACATAAAAAGATCACGCTCCCTTTGTGGGGAGCGTGACAAGATCAACTATTGCAAAATCAACTACTGTGGCGCAGGGCATAGACCACAACCGCCCTTAATACCCTTTCCCGAAGGCATTTGGGCAGATCCAGTTTCATTCGTTTCAACAAGGGCAGACTTATCTTTGACGGTTTTGAAAAAAACTGCCACATGATACCGGAAGCAGTCCGGACTCGCTGGGTAGCCACCTTCTCTTTGAGCAATTTCAATGCCTTTGCCAGGGTCACTTCCTCATGGGTGTAATCGGTTCCAAAGGGAAAGCTCTGGAAATACCCTTTGGTCTGGAAGGGAGATAAAAGATCCTGGATACGTTCCGGTGTGTTCTGCCGATAAATTTCCGGAATTTCATAATTGGCTTCGATTTTACCCGAGGATTTAGCCTGTTCCAACAAACCTTCCTGGAACCTTGAATCACAGATATTCAGAAGGGCTGCAATGACAGCCTGGTCACATTTACCCCGAAGATCGGCAATGCCGTATTCTGTAACCACAATATCTCTCAGATGCCGTGGGATGGTGGTGTGACCGTAGTTAAATATAATATTTGAAGATACCTGACCCTTGGATTTTTTGGTACTTCTGACCATCATGATCAACCGGCCATCGGCCAGGGCATGGGCCATGGATACAAAATTATACTGCCCACCGACACCTGAAACAATATTACCACTTTCAAGACAATCGGAAACAACGGCCCCAAGGAGGGTCACCATCATACCGGCATTGACAAACCGGCCGTGGCTGCGCTGGCTGGTTTTAAGTATTTCATCCCCATAAAGCTGGTTCACATAGTCCACCCCGGTCATGGAGAAAAGCTTTCGCTCTTCTTCGGGCATGGCATTGAGGGCATCATAAAAATCGTTGGGCCCGATAAAAAAAGATCCGTGACAGACCACGCCTTCCTGGAGGCAATCTCCCAGGTGCTGGTTTAACATTTCCCTGGTTTTTTCATCCCGGAGGTCTGCGGGGAAACTTATGCCATCACAAATCAACTGGCCGTCCATATACTCAAAGGGCCCTTTGATCACCCCGTATTTCATGAGCAGGCGAAAATCCGCCTTGGTCAACCGTTCATGGATAATGTTCTGGGTCACAAAAATATCAAAAATCTGGGGGGTTATGGTTTGTGTGATAATTTCTTCATTAAGAAGTGTCTGGATACCTGCGTGGTCATATATTTTTCGCTTGAGAATTCCTTTTTTATACAATTGGATAAAAACATCCACCAGCATTTCCGTGGCGCCGTAGAGCCCTTTCTTAAACGGGTCGGTCCCACCAATTTTTTCGATCAAATCAGAATAACGCTCGGAGATGTTAAAAGCGGATAACGCTTTTTGATAATCTTTGTTTTGGTGGTGCCGCATGATCAGACTGGAAGCAATTCCATCCCCCAGAGAGCCAATGCCGATCTGCAAGGTTCCGTTGTCCCGGATCAGGCTGCTGACATTGAGACCGATCATATGATCGGCGGTTGGAACAGAAGCCTTGGGAACTGAAAACAAGGGGAAATCATAGGTTGGATCATCCAGAATGATGTCATAGTTCCGGGACTCCACAACCGCATCCCCGTACATATAAGGCAAATTGGAATTTACCTGGCCAAGAATGAGATACTTGCGTCCCTTTTTCCCTTCTGCCGAAAGTTTCTCAAAGGCTTCCAGAACAAGATCCGGATTGCAGCTCATGGAAAATAGGCCCGGGTCTCCCTCTGGATGGGGGGCAATGAGATTGCCAAGAACATTGAGGCCGTTATCTATGAGATCCCTGACAGCATGGGTATAGTTGGTGCTGATATAATTCTGCTGGGCATAGGGTGAATTCAGATAGCCGCCGGCTTTGGTGAAAAATTCAGAAATGGTGACATTTTCCGGCAACTGCTTTTTCCGCAGATCCTTCATATATTCAAATTCGACAAATCCATCC
>JAFLJU010000079.1 GCA_022712835.1 Desulfobacteraceae bacterium | reverse complement strand
ATAGAGTTCCTGGGGTTTAATCGGCTTGGGAAGATAGCCGTGTACCCCGATTTTTTTAAGCCGTTCCACATCCCCCTTTTTCCCGACAGAAGCCAGTATAACAATTAGCAAATCCCCTGCCCCGGAAAGGGTTTTGATTTTTTTAACCAAAAATTCACCACCCATTCCCGGCAGATCCATATTCAACAAAACAATGTCAAAGGGAAATTCGTGAGATTTGGTGACCATCAATTTTTCCAGGGCGGCTTCCTGGGTACTTGCCTCATCATACAAACACCCCCAATCCAGGATAAAGGATTTAAGCATCCGCCGATCCGTGATATTTTCATCCACCACCAAAATTTTCTTGTCACGAAAAGAGAGGGGAGCCACCATCTCCCTTTGGACCCCATGGGCCTGTTTTTCAAAGGACAGGATGAAAAAAAAGCGCGACCCTTTGCCCAAAACACTATCCACCTGAATGGAACCGCCCATCATCTGAACCAATTTATTTGAAATACTGAGCCCGAGACCGGTTCCCCCGTATTTCCGGGTGGCAGAGCCATCTGCCTGGGAAAATGAATCAAATATCGCCCGGGTCTGATCAGGGGCAATGCCGATTCCCGTATCCATAATTTCAAACCGGATGGTCGCCATGGTATCATCCTCCTTTTCAAGCACAATCCTAAGGGTGACCTCACCCGTCTGTGTAAATTTAATGGCATTGAAACAAATATTGTTCAATACCTGGCGCAGACGACCGGGATCCCCCATGAGCAAAGAAGGAACAAATTGATGGACAAAAAGACAAAACCTCAGTCCTTTTTCCAAACATTTAGGTGCCATAAGGGTTTCTATCTTTTCAACCAGAGTTCTTAAATCAAACCCGATACATTCACAGTCCACCTTCCCAGCCTCAATCCTGGAATAATCCAACACATCAGTGAGCACCCCCATGAGGGAATCAGCGCTTTTCTGCAAAATATCCACAAACCCCTGCTGTTCATCATCCAACCGGGTATTGAGCAGCAGTTCGATCATTCCCATAACATGGTTCATGGGAGTTCTAACCTCGTGGCTGACATTTGAAAGAAACTGTGCTTTGGCGGTGTTTGCTGCCAGGGCCTCCTGCCGGGAAAGGAACAACTCCGTGATATTCTGGATGGTGACGACCATTCCATCGAAATTATCTTCCTCATCCTTTAAGGGAGCGGCACTCAACCGGACATGAATCACCTCCCCATTTTTCCTTTTTCTTTGGGTTTCCATCCCGGAGACGGTATGCCCCTCAAGAACCCTTACGATCGCTTTTTGGGTGAGTTCTACCTGATCTTTGGGAACAAAGTCGATCCGTTTACCAAAAAGTTCCCGACCCTTCCATCCAAACACCCTTTCAAAGGCAGGGTTAACATAGGTTGTCAGCCCTTGTTTATCATATACCACAATGGGCTCTGCACAGGTTTCAATGATGGTTATTAATTTCATTTGTTTTGCAGATTATCCCGCCACAAGGCAACTCTCTTGGTTAGACCATATTTATCGAGGTAATGGACATCCACCCCCCTCAAGTGCTGCCATCCTTTGGGAAACATCCGTTCATGGTGCTCCATGAGATTCGCCACATGGACCAGACCGCAGATATCAAGTTTTTTTCCCATAACAACGGATGGGCTGTGGTGGAAGGCCACCCCCTCCAGAATATTATCGGGCAACCCCCACAACCCCAACAGATAAGCTCCGACCTGGGCATGGGTCACCCCCAAAATATCCAGTTCTGCCTCATGGGTACGCTTCTTATCATTTTTAACACAGTCCATGACTTCCTGGTATTCATCGGGAAAATTTTCTGCCAAAAGCAAACGGCCCAAATCGTGGAGAATTCCGGCAATCATGGCATTATCAGATTCCTCCTTCTCCATGTTTTCAAACCCAGCAATCTTTTTGGCAATCACCCCGGTCCTGACACAATGGTCGTATATTTTGGATACCGGCAGGATGGACAGAGTCCTATCTTGGAAATTGGCAAAAACCTCAATACTCAACACCAGGGTTTTCACCACATCAATTCCCAAAAGGGCAACCGCTTCCATTGGGTTGGAAACATGTCGGGGCATACCAAAGAATGAAGAATTAACCAATTGAAGCACCTTGGCCGTCATTGAGATGTCCTTTGCCATAATTTCACCGACACTTGCGGTTGAGGCATCCTTTGAATTGAGTTCCGCCATGATCTGGGTATACAAGGCAGGTAAAATAGGCATGGCCTCAATCCCGGAGACAACATATTTCAGAGATTTTTGATTCAAGGTATCCCGCAAAAAGCAGGCCCGGGTGACCGCCTCAATCAGCACCTGTTTCTCACAGGGTTTTGTAAGATATTGGTGGGCGGACTTTACAGATTTCATGACCATTTCCTGATCAGAATGTCCGGAAAGAATGATCCTGACCATCATGGGATATTTTTTCTGGACCACCTTGAGCAATTGGGCCCCATCCATCCCAGGCATTCTCATATCCGTAATTATCACATCAAAGGACTCTTTTTCAAGGCATTCCAAGGCACTGGGAGCCCCATCCACAAAACTCATTTCCCATTTGTTTCTCAAGGGTCTTAAACTCCTTTGGAGTCCCTTTAAAATATTGGGTTCATCATCAACAAATAGAATACGCCGTTTCATGATTTTTTCCTTTGTTCTGTTTTTGTGGGGTGGGTGATAAAAAAGACTCCTTACGGTCCAACGGCCACATGCATCTTAAAAAAAACGATTGTCATTAGACGGATCTTTCTCGAACGATGATCGCCGGTGGTCTCAGGTAAGAAGCAAAACGCCCTTCAACAAATGCGATAGCCAATTTTGAATATTGTTTTTAAACAAAAAAACTCGAATGTTAGGGTTAGTGTAAAAAATTAATGCGATTTATTCAAGAATAATTATCGTAAGCATGCTAAATCCAATTCCTTGACAAGCGTTATCAAAAAACCATACATACAAGATCAAGGAATCATCATTCTTTGTATTCAATTGGAATAGAACGTTTACATTAAAGGGAAATATTTATGAAAAATGTGATTGGTGGATTGATAGCAATTATCCTTGGGATCTTTTGTTTTACACTATTCTTCTCTTCCTTTCTAAATTTTATGGCGGGCATACTCCCC
>JAFLJU010000587.1 GCA_022712835.1 Desulfobacteraceae bacterium | reverse complement strand
TTCCGGTTTCAGTTCCGGATCATCCAGTAGAGCCTTGTACACCCGCTTGGCAGAATAATCCATCCGTCCCAGATCCAGCAACACCTCCGCCAAAGGGACCATCAATTTTTTGTGGGTATAATGAACATCGGCAAGGGCGGTTAAAACCTCCTGGTCAATGGGTCCAACCAGACCCTGCTTTTTAAGCTGCCCAAGCCACAAAATTGCCAGGGTTTCATCTCCTGGGCTTGATTTTAGATACACAGCAGTTGCAAGCTTCAGGGGAGGCGTTTGAATGCCAGCAGTGAGGGAGAACCTTGCCAGAGTTCCGGTCAAACGGGTGGCAATTTTTTTTCCAAACAGAGGAGATAGTAAAAAAGAGTCGTAGACTCTGACAGCATTACCATAGGTTTTTTCTGCCCGGGAAAAAATACCGGCCCTTTCCCATACCTCCCCTTCTTTGATCATTTCATTAATCAGTTTTCGACCAATCAAATCAAGAGAAACACCGATCCCCCCAAAAAAAATCATACACAAAACCCCGCTGATAATTACCGGAGAAACCTCTGGAAAAAGCTGCAATATCGTGGGCATCAAATAAAAACAAACAGGACCTGTCACCAGGGCGATGATCCATAAACGAAAGGCAAAACTTCCCATACGCCGAATCATGGGGTTACCTCTTTGCAGATGGTCTGGCCGGTTTTCAGGGGTACAGAAATTGGGATACCCGCTGCGTCAGGTGAACATCCGGTAGAAGGATCCACCGCCTCAAACCGGATATTATCCGGAATAATAAACTCCCTTTCCGGCTCTCCTTTCATGGCATTAATCATGAAATCAGCCCAGATGGGTGCTGCCCCCCTGCCGCCGGTTATCCCTGCGCCTTGTGCACTTTTTAGTTTTTTCTTTTTATCAAACCCGGTCCAGACCGATGTACTCAAAGAAGGGGTAAACCCTGTAAACCAGGCATCATTATAATCGTCAGTGGTACCCGTTTTCCCTGCAGCCGCCCGGTCAAACCCCAAATGCCGAATGGACCGGCCCGATCCTGTATCCACGACGGCCTTCATCATATCCACCACCTGGAAAGCCAGGGCCGGATCCAACACCCGTTTATTCTGGACAATCCGCTCAAATAAAACCCGCCCAAATGCATCCTCAACCCGCCAGAAAAAAAAGGGGTCATGTTTTATCCCAAGATTGGCAAACACACTAAAAGCGGTGGCCATGTCCAAAGGACTCACCAGAGAAGTTCCCAGAGCCACTGAATAAACATCTTCCAGAGGACTTTTTACCCCGCAGGCACGGGCCAGGGCCGTCACGGCCCCAGGACCTGTCAGGGTCACCAATTGCGCGGCGATGGTATTGACAGACCGGGTCAAGGCACGTTTTAAAATCATATCCCCGGCAAAACGCCGTTCAAAATTCCGGGGTTCCCAGTCCTTGGCGCCTTTAATCTCTATGGAAACCGGTTTATCCGTCATCACCGTCCCGGGATGTACCCCGATTTTTTGAAAGGCCGCATAATACAGAAAGGGTTTAAATCCGCTGCCGGCCTGACGCTTGCTGTCCATGGCCCGGTTAAACTCGCTGGTATAGTAATCTCTGCCCCCCACCATGGCTTTGATGGCACCGGACCCTGTGTCAATTGCAATCAATGCCCCCTGGGGCCTGTCTTTTTTTGTTTGACCTTTTTCTATATTATTAGAATCAATGCCCATCAAAGCATCCAGATTTTCAAGACCTTGTTTCATCGCTTTTTGGGCAAAGGATTGCAGGCGGGTATCCAGGGTGGTATAAACCCGGATTCCCCCGTGGAAGACCACATCTTCCCCATAGGTGTGAATCAACTCTTTGATCAGGGCATCCAAGAAATAACTGCCGCTTCTGACATCCTGGCGTCCCTGGTGAAGCGTTGGTTTTATAGCCGCTGCCCGTTGGGCCTCCAGAGACGAAATAAATCCAGTGGCTACCATCCTATCCAGGACAATATCCCGCCGTTTCAACGCCCTTTCATAATACCGAAAAGGGTTATAATTAGTGGGGGATTTGGGTAAACCTGCCAGAAGAGCGGCCTCGGCCAGATTCAATTCAAGGGCTGGTTTTCCAAAAAAAGTCTGAGAGGCCTTTTCAATCCCCTGGGCACCCGCACCAAAATAAATCTGGTTGATATAGGCAGAAAGAATCTCTTCCTTGGTATTGGCCGTTTCTATCTGCAGGGCCACCAGCATTTCCTTGAATTTTCGCTGCCAGGTTTGTTCAAAACTGAAAAATAGATTTTTAGCCAGCTGCTGGGTAATGGTAGAAGCCCCCTGGACCCGGCCCGATTCAAACAGGGTGACGTATAGTCCTTTAATGGTTCGAAGCTTATTAACCCCATGGTGCTCAAAAAACAGATGGTCCTCTGTGGCCACAATGGCATTGATAAAATCCTTTGACACCATCTCCAGGGGAACGGCCTTTCTTTCCCCCAACCCCCAAAGCAGTTGGCCTGTTGCGGCATAGATCAGACTCTGGGGGGTTTCAATGATCCGGCTTAAGGGGGAGGGTAATTTTGGCAAATCCCCGGCCACATGAAATATTAAAAATCCAGCAAAAAGGATACCTGTGGCACCGACCACAAGGCCGGAAAAGAATATAAGCCGGATCAAGGAGGTGAGACGCAAAAATAATTTCATGGGGTCTGCCCTTTCAACAAAAGGCTTAACTGCCACACCGCCCACTCCCGTGCCTGGATAATCAACACCGAGCTTTCCCCCCGGTAATCAAACTCAAATCCCATCTTGATATACCCGTGATCTGCCTCATTCCAGATCCCCACCCGTTGAATGGATCCTTCTTGCTTGAGCAATAGCGCAGGATCCACCATCAGTTCGGAGATCATCTCGGGTGGTAGTTTGATCATTGCATCAAAAAATTGTTCCGAAGAATAAATACGGCTTGAGAAAGCCTCCATTTGCGCAAGCTTCCCCTGGATCGCGACATTTCCTGATTCAATTTCCACAATGGTTTTCTTTTTTAGGTCGATCTGACGGACCACCCGATTCTGGGAATCAATAAAATAGAGGCTGATCCCCTCGGCCATGCCCTCACAAAAGATTCTGTCTGTGGTATTTGCGTTTAACAACCAGACCAGATGGGAAGGATCTATCAGCTGCCGGCCAATCCCCGGAGCAAGGGAAAGATAGAGCTGTTTAAATTGTTCTTTTTCAAGTGTGACCCATTCCCCGGGACCCAGACTTTCCACCAGCCTGGAAAAAGAATCTGCCCCCTGGACACTTCTTTTGGAATCTTCTCTTTGGGTAATAATTTTGTTAAGGGAATTATGAGCATTGGATGTCTTTTGACCCAATTCCCACAGAGCACCGGTTTCGGGTCTGAGATCGTTTGTGGCCAACAGGTATGTTCCCAGCAATTTTTCACACCAGTCAAACCGGAATTCTGATGCCCCAAAGGCCACTGTAAAAATCAGAATTCCAAGGTTTAAAAAAGAAAAGGTTCTCCTGGCCCACTCGCCGATACTAAAGGGATCATACCATTTTTGAATCATAAAAATCTAGGCCTTACCTACCGCCCTCATGGACTCATTGTAAACCGTATAAAAATTTCGATGCTCTGTTAAAGCGCCGGGTAACAATTGTGCCGCATGATCCAGGCTGTCAGATCCCAGAACATAATTGACGCTTGCATGCAACGCTGACATGGGGTCCCCGGTTGGCAGTTGATCACTCAATAATATCAGAAAAATACGCCGCCGAAGAGAGGTGTCCAATTCATTCATATGGGTAAACATGGCTGCAACTGCTCGGTTTTGCTCAGGGGAGTCCTCCACAAGAACGAAGGGATAAAGTTGATAGGCCATTTTTTTTAAGGCCTCTGAAATTGAATCGGTGGTTTCAACATAGAACCCAAGTCCCTGGACAACGGATACAAGTTTTGATCGGTAGGTTGAATCCGCCATCATGATCAACGCGCGTTCCTGTCCCTGGGAAGATGCCCCCCCAGATCTCATGACCTCTTTTTTTACAGTTTCTTTTTTTATAATTTCTTTTCTTTGGGAACCCGCAACAGGAGCGTTGGATTGCGAGGCGAACACCTGGATCTTGTCCTGACATTTGGGACATTTAAAAGAAGAATCCTTGTCCTTGGGTATCTTATGGTCCGGAATATTCAAGCGTGTATTACAATGGGGGCAGATAATATTCATGGTTTATTTTTCCCTTTCATAGCCATGGTCAATCTCAAGGGAATCGATATTACTGGTGGACTCTCCCCGGGCACTTTTTATGGAATCAAGGCCGCGGCCCACAATATCTTTCCGGGATGCATAGGCCGATGCCGTAACTTCATCAATCTGTCCCTCTTTAAAAAGGGCGATGATGAACTCGTCAAAGGAAATCATTCCCTGGGACTTGCCTGCCATGATGATATCATTAAAGGTTTTTCCCTCGGATTCCCCGTTCAGGATAGAATCTTTAACCCGCAAATTGGTTCCCAAGACCTCAAAGGCAGCCACCCGCCCCCCACCTACCTTGGGTAGCAGACGTTGGGCCACCACCCACCGAACCGTATCTGCCAGACGGATGCGAATCTGCCGTTCCTCTTCACTTGAAAACATACCCAACACCCGGTTAATGGTCTGGCCAGCATCCACGGTATGAAGGGTGGACAATACCAGATGCCCTGTTTCAGCGGCTGTCAATCCAATTTCAACGGTTTCTCTGTCCCGCATCTCTCCCACCAGAATCACCTTGGGTGCCTGGCGAAGGGCCGCCCGCAACCCGCTGGCAAAGGTATCAAAATCCATGCCCAGCTCCCGTTGATTAAAGGTGGATTTTTTCTGGGGATGCTGGTATTCAATTGGGTCTTCAAGGGTAATCACATGAACCGACTTGGTTTCATTTATTTTATCCAACAGCGCCGCAAGGGAGGTGGATTTACCGGACCCGGTGGCTCCAGTCACAAAGATAATCCCGTTTTTCTCTTCGGCCATGGGCAAAAAGCTTTTTGGCAGGTTCAACTCTTCTATTGTAGGAATTTTGGTCTCAAGCTTTCTTAGGACAATGGAGTATTTGCCAGACCGCGAGAAGATATTTACCCGAAATCTTGCCTTGGTACCCAGCTGGTAGGAAAGGTCACAGGAGCCTTCCCGTATAAGGGTTTCGGTCAGCTTCCGATTATTATTCATTAAATTCAGGGCAAAAATTTCCGTTTGAAAAGGGGTCAAAACGGCATAGGCCGGCTCAATTTCAACAGGAACCAGTTGCCCGGAACTTTCCACCTGGAGGGGTTTACCTGGTGTCAAATTTAAATCAGACACATTGGTGTGGGAGTCAAGCATCCTTGAAAGGATATGGTCAATCTGCTGTTTTTTCATGCCATCTCCCCTTGGGCAATACACATTTAATTTCCTAGGATCGGATTCAAATAACCCTATTTCAATTTCTGAATCAATTTCTAAACCAACATCTGAATCAATTTCTAAATCTAGGCTTCTGTAAAATCATTGGGCGGCGTTTTCAAAAATGGCCTGAAGAGTCCCTTGTTATTGGCCTTGCCATAGGCTTCCTCCGGACTGATCCACCCTTTTTTATACAATTGCATGATGGCATCATCCAGCAATTGCATGCCATATTGTTTTCCCGTCTGGATCATGGAGGGAATCTGGTGGGTTTTTCCTTCCCGAACCAGGTTCCGTACTGCAGGTGTTGCGATGAGAATCTCCATGGCAGCGCACCGCCCCTTTTTATCCACCCGTTTGAATAACACCTGGGCAACCACGGCCCGCAACCCGTCGGACAGGGTGGAGCGAATCTGGGCCTGCTCCGTGGAGGGAAACACTTCGATAATTCTGTCAACGGTTTTCGCGGCAGAGGATGTATGAAGGGTACCAAATACCAGGTGACCGGTGGAAGCCGCTTCAATGGCAAGGGAAATGGTTTCAAGATCCCTCAGCTCACCCACCAGTATGATATCCGGATCCTCACGCAATGCCCCCCGAAGCGCCGAGGAGAATGTCTGGGTGTGGAGTCCCACTTCCCTGTGATTCACAATGCAGTTGTGGCTCTTGTGAACAAACTCAATGGGGTCTTCCACCGTGATAATATGATCTTTCCTAGTTTTATTGGCGTGATCCACAATGGCGGCAAGAGTAGTAGATTTACCAGATCCTGTGGGACCGGTTACCAACACCAATCCCCGGGGCAGGTTACCCAATTTGGAGATAACATCCGGCAACCCCAGTTGCTCTGCTGTCAGTACATTGGAGGGAATTTCACGAAAAACAGCTGAGATCCCGTTTTTCTGCATAAAATAATTGGCCCTGTACCGGGCCAACCCCGGGATTTCATATCCGAAATCCACATCACCGGTTTCCTCAAAAACCTTTATTTTTTCCTGGGAGGTAATTTCATACAAAATCCCCCTCAGTTTATCGCTGGTCAGCGTTTCGTACTTGATCCGCTCGATATCACCATTAAGCCTCAATGCCGGTTGCTGGCCCGACGCCAGATGAAGATCGGATGCGCCCTGGTCGTGCATGAGTTTAAAAAAAGCATCAATCTCAGCCATGTGGACACCTTTTCTCTAAGGTTTGTGGAAAATTTAGGCCTGTCTAATAAATTTTAAGGTAGCATCGGTTTCGTCTGCGGCCTTATTTTCTTCCTTGGTCATCTCAAGCATTTTTGAATGGGACTCCAGTACCGCAGAGATCTGCATTTCAAGTTGGATTCTCTGGCGCTTGAGTTCAATAATATCACTATGAAGCTGGGAAAGCCGTTTATGGGCACGGTTTAATATTTTTTCCGCTTCCACACCGGCATTGGCAATGGTAAACTGAGCTTCTTTCTTGGCATTTTCCTTCATCTGATCCAATACCTTCTGGGACTGAATCATGGCCGTTTTCATAGAATCTTCTCTTTTCCTATATCCCTGATTTTCAAGATCCAGACGGTAGTTTTCCTGCTTTAACTCCTCAAAAGATCGGCCCTGGGACTCAAGCTCCTTTGAAATATCCTCCAGAAAGAGATCCACTTCCTGAACATCGAATCCTCTAAACCGGGTGGTGAATTCCTTTTGCCTGACAACCAGTGATGTTACACCCATAAGAAAACTCCTTGTGTAAGATTAAACAATTGAGCGTGCCAGCCCGTGAAGACTGTTCACAACAAATGTCTGAAGAAAAATGATCACTAAAATCACAATTATAGGAGAGATATCAAATCCCCCAAAACTGATCGGAAGTCTTTTTCTAATCTGATAAAAAACCGGCTGGGTCGCTGTATTTATAAATCGAACAATGGGGTTGTACGGGTCTGGGCTGACCCAGGAAAGAACCGCACCCGCAATGATTATCCACATATATATACTCAATGCATAATCCAGCACCACGGCAATCGCTTCAAAAAAATTAGCCAAAACAAGCATGCAAACACCCTTACATTTAAAATTTATCCATAGTTTACATGGGCTTAGTAACGTGAAACAACTTAAAAAGTCAAGGTTTTTTGATCGTTTAGCCTCACAACCTCATTAATCTACCCCCTTTGGGATAATGACCCTTTCTTAAGTTTGTTTGTGAACCGGTTGTAGTTGTTTTTCAGGTTTTTTATAGATTCTCAGTCTTGACAAGCCCATAAGAATACATTAACAATGGTTAGACCATTCCATCCCGGGAGAAATCGATGCATTTCTATACCCAGGGATTCACATATGGTATATTATAACTTTAGGAAATCTACCTGGAGATTTTGCCAGATCTCCAGGGTTTACATGAGACATAAAATCAAAAAAGTAATCGTTTAAGGAGCTGTAAAGAATGGGTCAAATGAATCTTACCGAGACGAAATCCGTCTCCTATGAAAGAGCAGAGGTCAATAAGGGGTACACAGATGTTTCCCTTCGAATCAATCTCACCACAACCGATATTTTGATCAACCCCATAGCGGCTTCGGTGAAAGAAAAATTTATCGGCGGCAAAGGCTATGACCTCTGGATGATGTGGAATGCCGTTTCAGGAGAAACCCGCTGGGATTCACCTGAAAACGCCATTTGCATCTCTTCTGGCCCCCTGGGCGGAACCCCGGGATATCCCGGCGGAGGAAAAAGCATTGTGACCGCCATCTCCCCCTTAACCGGCATCCCCATCGATTCAAATGTGGGGGGATACTTTGGACCCTATAAAAAATTTGCCGGATTTGATGTCATCCAGATCGATGGCAAGGCAACAGAAGATACAGTCATTCTCATTGATGGAATTGAAAACAAAATCAAGGTTTTTTCGGCTGCCGATCTGCCGAAAGATTCCTATGAAATGTCTGCTGCCCTGACCCACTATTTTGACGAAACAAAACCTGTCAATGTCTCGGTTGTCACGGCAGGACCGGGTGCTGAAAATACCTATTTCGGGTGCTTAAATTTTTCCTGGTGGGATGCGGGCCGAAAGATGGTCAGATACAAACAGGCCGGCCGTGGCGGCATCGGAACCGTGTTTGCCAACAAACGGGTCAAGGCGGTTGTGGCACGCTTCGGGTCCGTGTCCATGAAAACCAACAATCCGGCGGACCTGGAAGCGCTCAAGAAAGTAACCAAAGCCCATGCCAAGGGAATTACCACCCTGGACCCCAAACAGAACCGAATGGCTGTCGTGGGAACCACCCATCTGATTCCCATCATGAACGACCACGACTGCCTGCCGGTCCATAATTTCAAATTCGGCTCCCACCCCGGAAGCCATGTCATTGGAGAAGAGGTGTTTCAACACATCTTTGACAAGGGATTTGACGGATGCTGGAAAGGCTGCGCCGTTGCCTGTGCCCATGGGGTAAAAGATTTTTCCCCCTTTACAGGTCCCTACCGAGGTACCAAGGTGTTTGTGGACGGACCTGAATATGAGACCGTGGCCGGATGCGGATCAAACCTGGGGATTTTCGATGCCCAGACCATCCTTGAAATTAATTTCTATTGTGATGCCTACGGCATGGACACCATTTCCGTGGGAACCTCCATCGGATTTGTCATGGAATGCTTTGAAAACGGCCTGATCACCCTGGAACAAACCAACGGTATGGACCTAAGTTTCGGCAGCCGGTACAACACGTTGGAGCTAATCCATCAGATGGCAAGAGGAGATGGTTTTGGCGCTATTGTGGGCAAGGGAATCCGCCAGATGAAGGCAATTTTTGCCCGGGACTTTGGGGCGGATGCAGCCTTTATGCAGGATATTGGCATGGAATCCAAAGGTCTTGAGTTTTCCGAATATATCACCAAGGAATCCCTGGCCCAACAGGGAGGATATGGCCTGGCCCTCAAAGGTCCCCAGCACGATGAAGCCTGGCTGATCTTCCTGGACATGGTTCACAATTTCATGCCCACCTTTGAGGACAAAGCCGAAGCCCTTCACTGGTTCCCCATGTTTCGAACCTGGTTCGGGCTCTGCGGCCTATGCAAACTACCCTGGAATGACATTGTACCCGAAGACAATAAGAACACTGCGGAACCTGCCAAGGTGGTAAAACATGTGGGATGGTATGCAGACTTCTTTTCCGCCGTAACAGGCCGCAAGGTCGGCCCCGATGACCTCATCACCATGAGCGAGGCAGTCTATAATTTCCAGCGGGTATTTAACCTGAAAATGGGATATGGTACCCGGGAGCACGACACCGTACCCTATCGTTCCATGGGACCTGTAACCCAGGAAGAATACCGGTCACGTGCAAAGCTATATGACGGTCAGCTTGTTGAAAAATACGATATGGACATCACTGAAATGGACACCCAGGCCAAGGTGGCCGCCCTGAGAAAACATAGAGAAGCACAATATGAACTGCTCAAGGATGCCGTGTATGCACGTCGGGGCTGGACCGCCAACGGAATCCCCACCCTTGAGACCGTAAAACGCTTAGGGATTGATTATCCTGAAGTTCTGGAAGTTCTCAAAAAAAACGGGGTTGAATAGGTTTCAATAGATCATGATAGAGGTTGATGAAAAAAAGATGCAATGGTCAGAAAAGATGACCATTGCATCTGTCCTGGAACAGGTTCCGGATGCAAGGTTTTGCTCCGTGGTCCGCCTCAATGGGCGCCTGGTATCCAGCCCCCAATTTTGTCTGACACAGGTCCCTGACAATTCAATCCTCCAATTGCTCCCCCTGGTGGCCGGGGGATAAAACCGCTCTTGGAATAGATTTTGCTTTTCAAACGAGAGCCTGTCTGTTACACCATAGTAATATACAGGCAGTTAATATTTCTATAAACCAGAAAAGAGTACACTATTGAAACGATTACGCGTATTTTTAAGAAACCTGTTCACAAATAAAAAGATTAAAGAAAATTCACCCCCCACCCCGGAACCGGCACCTAAACCATCCCCAGCTAAACTATCTCCAGCAACACCGTCTCCGGCTAAACCAGCTCCAGCCAAACCATCTCAAACCAAAGAGTCCAAACCGGCTGACCCTCTTCCCCGCCAACCGAAACAACAGCCGCCAAGGCCCAAAAAGCCCGCTTGGACCCTGGAAAAATTCCAGGTGGAACCCGAAGAAGGCAAGACCCGGTTCCACGATCTGAATCTCCCCATAAGCTTGATGCACGCCATTTGTGACTTAAAATTTACGCATTGCACCGATATCCAGGCCAAACTGCTGCCACACACCCTCAGCGGAAAGGATGCCACAGCCAAGGCCCAGACAGGTACCGGTAAAAGCGCCACATTTATTGTGGCCATCATCAAAACTTTCTTAGAAAAATCAATTAAAACCAAAAAAGGAATGCCAAGGGCCCTGATCCTTGCCCCCACAAGGGAATTGGTTCACCAGATCGAAAAAGATTTCAAAGGCCTTGCCAAGTATACCCCTTTACGGATTCTGTCCGTATTCGGCGGCACCGGATATAACGAGCAGATGACCATTCTCCGGGAGAAACCTGTGGATGTCATCACCGCCACCCCGGGAAGACTGCTGGACTTTATCAGCAAACGCCTGATCAATCTGTCCCAGGTAGAAATCGTTGTGCTGGACGAAGCAGACCGAATGCTGGACATGGGGTTTATCCCGGATGTACGCAGACTGATTTACATGACCCCCCACAAGGACAAGCGCCAAACCCTGTTCTTTTCCGCCACCCTCACCGATGAGGTACTGCGACTGGCCGAATCCTGGACCAAGGATGCCGTGCGCATAGAGATTGATCCGGACCAGGCCGCCTCCCTGTCCATCCGACAGGTGATCTATCTGACCACGGAAGCAGACAGGTTCAAAAATGTATATAACCTTTTGGTCAGCGAAAACCTGCAGCGGGTACTGATTTTTGTGAACCGGAAAGACACGGCCAAATACCTGGCCTCAAAATTAGAACGATACGGACAAAAATGCGGGATTCTATCAGGGGATGTTGCCCAGGACAAACGCTTCAAGGTATTGGAACAATTTAAAAACGGCCGGCTCAAATTCCTGGTGGCAACGGATGTGGCGGCAAGGGGCCTGCACATAGACGATATCAGCCATGTTATCAACTATGATATGCCCATTGAGCCCGAGCATTATATCCATAGGATCGGCAGAACCGGAAGAGCGGGTGCCACCGGAACATCCATCAGTTTTGCCGATGAAATGAGCTCATTTGAAATCCCGAAAATTGAAGAGATTCTGGGCCACAAGATTGAATGTGAATACCCCTCGGAAGAATTGGATCGCCCCTTGCCCAAACCCAAACCGATTCAAAAAAAGCCTGTCGGTACGAGTCCTGGGAAAAAGCCTCCGTACAAAGGGAAAAAAAGACCCTATAGAGGCCCAAATAGAGGCCCAAAAAAGTCACCCGTAAAACCCAGGACAAAAGACTGACCGCCTTGTGGTTGACACTTAGGATAGGATTCAGTGTAAATTTAACACTCACACTAAAAGCAATCAGTAAAAAGGAGTTGGAACTATAATGTTTGGTTTAGGAATGCCTGAAATTTTTTTAATCCTGGCAATTGCGCTCATTGTCATTGGCCCCAAAAAGCTACCGGATCTTGCCAAAACCCTGGGCCGGGCCATGGGGGAATTCAAACGATCTGCCCAGGATTTCAAAAAAAGTATTGATCTCGACACTACCCTGAAAGATATTGACTCCCCGGCCTCGGATCTGAAAAATGTTATCAAAGAAGTGAACAAAGAAAAACAAACCATTGTTGAGCCCTTCGATGATCCGATCATGACCGCTGGATCCGCAGAGAATAAAACGGATCAGGACAAAACGGAACAGAAAAAAACAATGGATAGTGACTCAGATACCAGTGCAAAGGAACCGGATGCTAGCTTTACAGAACCGGAATCCTTCCCCCCCAAAGACCCTGAAAAGAAAAACGATTAGAAGCCATGAGCGAAGAAAATAAAAGCCCGTTTACAGAACATTTGGGTGAGCTAAGGGACCGTTTGGTCCGCTCTTTCATTGCAGTGGGCATCGGATTTGCCTGCGCCTATTTTTTCAAGGAACGACTCTTTGAGATTCTGATTGCCCCCCTGGTGACAGCCATGGGAGAATCCGGAAATGCAAAGATGATCTTCACAGGGCTTCCCGAAGCCTTTTTCACTTATTTAAAAGTATCCTTACTGGCCGGGATCATGGCGGCCAGCCCGGTTCTGTTTTATGAATTCTGGATGTTCATCTCCCCGGGATTATATCGGACCGAAAAAAAATATCTGTTGCCCATTGTTATTTTATCGGTTTTCTTCTTTATGTTAGGTTCTTCCTTTGGATATTTCATTGTCTTTCCCTATGGGTTTGCCTTCTTTTTGGGCTTTGCCACCGACACCATCCAGGCCATGCCCTCCATGAAAGAATACCTGGGATTTTCATCAAAAATGCTGTTGGCATTCGGGCTGGTATTTGAACTGCCCCTGGTGCTCACGTTTATGGCCCGCATGGGACTTGTGACCGTAGAATTTCTTAAAAAGAACAGAAAATATGCCTTATTGATCTTTTTTGTGGGGGCGGCCCTTATCACCCCCCCGGATGTGGTCACCCAAATCATGATGGCGGTTCCCCTGATGATCCTATATGAAATCAGCATTATCGGTGCCAAACTTTTTGGGAAAAAAGCCAAGGATGTGGATTCTGAAAACTCAGAAAACGAATCAGAAGAAAGCGAAGAAGAAAACCCCGGGGAAGACGATTCAAAAAACACTCCCTAAAAGGATGACACATAGGATGGGGAAAGACCCCCGAAGGCCTAGGTAAAATCTGTTTTTTTATTGACTTTCCAGGCCCATTATGTGTAAAAGCTAAGTTGATTTAATGAATACAACTGGGGACAGACCCTGTCACCGGTAAAAAGGCAAAATACATCGTTAATTTTTAAAGGAGCAAGACAAGTTATGAACAAAAGGTTGATCACGCTACTGTTGGCTGCAGGAATTGCTGTGATTTTTGTAGCAACAGGTCTCCAGGCAGGCACTGAAGTCAAAGATACCATTACCATGGAGAATGCTGGGTACAAAAAACACAAAAAAGCACCACCAAAATTTAATCTAGTTGAATTCACCCATTCAAAACATACCGTGGATTATAAGATTTCCTGTGGTGAATGCCACCATGACAAGGATGGGAAAGCCCTTGAGCTCAAAGCGGGTGACGATGTCCAGAATTGTGGCGAATGTCATAATAAATTCAAAAAGGACAAAAAGAACAAAAAAGACATCATGGTCCATGAAAATGCCATACATAAAAACTGCATCGATTGTCACAAAGAGATCAACATAAAAGCCGGTGACCCCAAAGGACGGAAGGGCCCTGCCCCTACTTCCTGTGGTAAATGTCATACAAAAATAAAAAAATAAATCTCTGATTATCCAAAGACAGTTATAGTATTGTAAAAAGGGGAGTTTCCGTTGGAAACTCCCCTTTTTCTATTCAGAGTGTCGACATGGAACTGCCTAAAATCAGCCAATCTCTGTCAAGCCTTGCTTTTCACCTCAAACAGACGCTCTATCAATCGGCCTTCAAACCCGGATTCCTGGGTTCTTGACAAGGGGAAAGACACGCCAAAAGAAGCTTCCACCAGACCTTGTTTGTCAAATATGGGGATTGCCAAGGTTTTTAACCCAATGGTAAGCTCTTGATCGGCCACGGCATACCCTCTGTTCCGGGTGATTTCAAGCTCTCGTAAAAATGATTTCACGTCGGTTATGGTATGGGGGGTAAGGGGATTGAACTCAAGCATTGCTGCTATTTTTTTTTGTTCACTGGGGTTCATGAAGGCCACAATAGCCTTGCCCAGGGAAGTTGCGTGTATGGGAAGCCGAGAGCCTGTTGAAAGGTCAATGTTCACCACATCGGAAGAAAG
>JAFLJU010000662.1 GCA_022712835.1 Desulfobacteraceae bacterium | reverse complement strand
GATCCTCTATATTGATTTGGCCTTATCATTTTGATGACCAAAGCACCAATAATGATGATGATAAGTGTTGTCATGCCGAAACCTAAAATTCCTCCACCAAAAAACCAATGTCCAAATCCAGCGCCACTGTAATTACAACCCCACATTTGTATCTCCAATATATTTCTTTGTGTTTGTTTTAATGGCCAGGGAAGGGAAGCTTCCACTGGCCATTGAGATTAAAGAAGCCGGTGATTACCAGCATCCTGCAAAATTATGGTTGTGATCTGTGATACCGCAACTCCAACCCTGACCATATCCCATTCCTCCTATGCCGGAGACGTTGTTCTGCTGGGCTTTGGTCCTGAGTTCATTCTCGGATTTGCTGATCTGCTCAGACAATGCCCTGGCTCTTTTAGAGTCAGGATTGGCATTTGCCATCAGTGCATTTAACTCGGTCCTGTCTGCTGAGAGGGAATCTCTCAAGCCCTGGGTATCATTGATAAAGGACTGATAGGCCCCATTGTTGTTCCCGGTCTGATTGTGCCCATTTCTGTACATTCCGTTTCCATACCCACCACATCCCAAGGCATAGGCACTGACTGCAAAAAAACCGACGATCAGGATGGCTGAAACTGCTGTAATTACTTTTTTCATAATAGATTCCTTTTTGTTGCGTTAATAATAGGCGTTTACCGTTTGTTTTCTTTACTTGCAATGGGTGTGCCACATTCTAAGTTAAACATATAACACTCTGTATTTATTTAAATATTTATATGTTTTATGATATTGCGTAATAAATTAACTTGCTAAAATGCTGCATGGTGATTAAATTTTAACCGGCACTTTTAAAACAGACCGATTAAATTTTAACCGCCTAACTGGATTTTGATATGTTCATTCAAAAAATAAAACGTTTTAATCTCTTTGTTTCTCCGTGGATGACCATAGGGATGAGTCTTGTGTTAATAGCAGTCGTGGTTGTTCAGGCTATGATGAACTATAACCGTGAAAAAAAATATATGGGCCAACTATTGGCAGAAAAGGGATCTGCGTTAATCAGATCTTTTGAGGCAGGCAGTAAAACCGGCATGATGGGCCTGTTCGGTAATGAGGCCCATTTGCAGACACTATTAGAGGAAACAGCCTCCCAGGGGGATATTTCTTATATTTTCATTGTGGATAGCACAGGAGAGATACTTGCCCACAATACCAAGCAAAAAGTAGGAACGCAGTTAAATGATTCAGAACTCAAAGATAATATCGCAGCTCTTGATACTCCCCAATGGAGAATCGTTGAAAGAAAAGATCACACAACCTATTTTGAAGTATACAAAACCTTTTTACCTGTTTTAAGCAAGCAGGGACCCGCTTTCAGGACAGGGATGATGAACATGATGGGAAACCGAAAGAACATGTCCACTTGGTGTGCTCCCGGGTGGATGAAGAATATGCCTGTAGATCGCATATTAGACCCTCAGAACCGGCCGATAATTTTTATTGGAATGGATGTAAGACCTTTTCAGGATGCCCAGGCTGAAGATATTAGAAATAGCGGTATCTCTATATTGGTAATTTTTTTATTGGGAATGGCAGGAATCGTTTCTTTGTTTTGGGCTCAAAGTCATGCCCGCTCCCGTAGGCTACTCCAGGATACAAGAAAATTTGCATCAGAACTTGTAACAAGTCTGCCCATGGGAATAGTCGTGGTAAATGAAAATGCTGTTATAACCTACATCAATGAAGTGGCATGTTCTCTTTTGAAAACCAGCATTCATGATGCAAAAACAAGAAAGGCAAAGGATTTTTTTCCGGCTTCTCTTTTAAAACTCCATGAAGCAGTTAAAACCGGGACACCTGTTGTGGAAAACGAGGTCATACTCGAAACGCTAAAGAATGAGTCCACCCCGGTTGCTGTAACGGTAACAGATATAGTTGGAGAGCAGGGGAATTTTATAGGTTTTGTTTTTATACTAAAAGACTTAAGCGAACTCAGGTCCTTGGAGATTGAAATTCAGAGAAAAGAGAAGTTTGCTGCAGTTGGTACCCTTGCTGCGGGCATTGCCCATGAGGTCAGGAATCCATTAAGCTCGATAAGGGGGTATGCAACATTTTTTGGAAGCCTATTTGAGAATGGTACTGAAAACCAGAAAGCTGCTAACATCATGGCAGAAGAAGTTGATCGGGTAAATAGAGTTATTTCAGAACTGCTTGAATTTGCAAGGCCCGTAAATTTAAAATTAGAGAAAACGGATATTACAGAATTTATCAATAATTCTCTGAGAATTATTAAGTATGAAGCTGAAATGGCCAATGTCAATATCATAGCTTCCATTGATAACACGATACCAATAATTGAAATTGATACGGACCGATTTAGCCAGGTTCTGCTCAATCTATATATCAATGGCATTCAGGCCATGAAAAACGGAGGCGATCTTATTGTTAAAATAAGACTTAAAAAAAAGGATGTTGTTTTTGAAATTTCAGATACAGGCATTGGAATTTCCCCTGAAGATCAGGTCAACATATTTAATCCCTATTTCACCACCAAGAAAATGGGGACAGGACTTGGGCTTGCAATTGTTTACAAAGTTATCGAGAGTCATCATGGAACAATTAATATTATAAACTCAGAGGCCAAGGGGACAATTTTTGTGATTTCAATACCTAAAAATCAGAAATTGGAGAAACTAATATGAAAGGCAGTATGTTGATTGTTGATGATGACAAAGCTCATCTTTCAATGCTTCAAACACTTTTAAAAAGCCTCACTGATTCCATCAAATGTGTAATAGATGGAGAAGACGCAATTCGTGAGGCACGGGAAAATCCCTATGACGTAATCCTTATGGACGTGAGAATGGCGAACGTGAGCGGTATGGAAGCGCTCCAGAAAATAAAAGCGTTCAACCCTTCTATACCCATAATTATTATGACAGCATATTCTTCGATTGATAAGGCTGTTGAGGCTATGAGGCTGGGAGCAGATGATTATTTAACAAAACCGCTGAATTTTGATGAACTGAAGCTATCCATTGAGCGGGCGACAAGACATCTTCAGTTATCCATTGAAAATGTGCAGCTAAAAGAGAAAATACTTTCCGAACTCAGTTTTTCGGGAATAATTGGTTCAAGTTTTGCCATGAAAGAGGTCATTGACACAGCAAAAATTGCGGCACCAACAGATGCAACCATTCTTATTTTAGGGGAAAGCGGAACCGGCAAGGAATTGTTTGCAAAGGCGATTCATAATAATAGCAATCGGAAAAAGAATCGGTTGATCTCAGTAAATTGTGCTGCCCTCAATGAAACATTGCTGGAATCTGAATTGTTTGGACACGAAAAAGGTGCATTTACAGGAGCGGATAATAAACGGGATGGCCTTTTCATCTCTGCTGACAAAGGTACGATATTTCTCGATGAAATCGGTGAAATCCCCATGACAATGCAGGTTAAGCTGCTCCGGGTAATACAGGAGAGGGAAATCCAAAGAGTCGGCAGTGATAGAACAATAAATATCGATGTTCGCATTATTGTTGCAACCAACAGGAATCTGGAAGAAGAAGCAAAAAAGGGCCGCTTCAGAGAAGATCTGTTTTACCGGCTTAATGTGATCAACATAAAAGTCCCGCCCTTAAAGGATAGAAAAGAGGATGTCCCCCTCTTGGCCCAAAACTTTTTAACCAAGTATACCAACAAGAACAGAAAAGAGCTTAAGGGGTTTACCCCCATGGCGATGGTTGCTTTATCAAAATACCAATGGCCTGGGAATGTCCGTGAGCTTGAAAATGTCATAGAAAGAGCGAGCATTTTATGCATGGGACAGTATATATCTGAAAAGGATTTGCCGTTAAACATCATGAAAGATTATCAACCGGAAAACTCCATTCAAACGCAACTTTCAGGTGGAGGCAAGTCCCTTGATGAAATCGAAAGCATCGCTCTTATTGAAACATTGAAACAGACAAAAGGCAATAAAACTGAAGCGGCTAAAATTTTAAATATCACGAGGACAACGTTGAATAATAAACTCAAAAGGCACCATCTAACTCTTGACATCATACTACCGAACCCTCCTCTCATAAAAGAAAAAGACTGAGTTTGATCAAAAGTTGATGTTCTATTAAGGTGAATTAAATTTTAATGCCTCTAAAATGTTCTACATGCCAAACTTTTATATTGACACAATAGATTCTTTCGTGTAAAAAACGTTTTCATGTTCATCCAACATCATACACAACAAAGAACAAGGAGTTACCAAATATGAAGAAATTAAGTTTTATTTTCCTAATACTTATTTTTGCATTAACCTCAATTGCCATCGCCTCTGAAAACGAACTTGTGGTATACAGCGCCAGAAAAGAACACCTCATTAAAGATCTGTTTGAAAAATATGAAAGAGAACAGGGTGTTAAAATCAAATATATAACCGGAAAGGCAGCAGTACTTTTACAAAGGGTGCTTTCTGAAGGCAACAGCACAGATGCTGATATCCTTTTAACAGTTGATGCTGGAAATCTCTGGCACGCAGCCCAAAAAGGAATCCTTTCACCAGTAGATTCACCCGTTCTTGAAAAAAATATCCCTTCTCATTATAAAGATCCGGATAACCTTTGGTTTGGATTATCAGTAAGAGCCAGAACGATTGTCTATAATACAGACAAGGTCCAAAAAATAGATTTAAGCACCTATGAAAACCTTGCCGGAAATGTATGGAAAAACCGCCTTTTGTTAAGAACTTCCAAAAAAGTCTATAACCAGTCTTTGGTTGCCATGCTGATAGCAACTCTTGGTGAAGATAAGACAAAACAAGTGGTTAAAGGGTGGGTGAATAACCTTGCAGCCCCCCCCTATTCAAGTGATACAAAAGTTCTTGAAGCCATTGCCGCAGGTCAAGGGGATGTGGGAATCGTTAATACCTATTACTATGGAAGGCTTATGAAAAAGAATCCTGATCTACCATTGGGAATTTTCTGGGCAGATCAAACTGAAAACGGTGTGCATGTTAATGTATCCGGAGCCGGTGTTATAAAATATTCAAAAAACAAAGCGCAAGCCATTGAATTTTTGGAATGGTTGTCAAAAGAAGACGCACAAAAAATCTTTGCCGATGCAAATATGGAGTACCCGGTTAACAAAGCGGTTGCACTTCACCCCTATGTTAAAAACTGGGGTACTTTTAAAGAAAGCCGAATGAATCTTGCCAAAGCAGGACAGCTTCAAGCCGATGCCATCAAAATGATGGATATTGTGGGTTACAAATAAAACACCTCCTGTTCTATGGCCGCTTGATCTGCCGTCACAAGTATCACCGGGCGGCCATAGACAACCCCCTCAATTAAATATGACTGAATTATTCAAAAGAAATCGTGGATTTATAATATCTGCACTAATTGCACTGACAACACTGTCCCCGGTTATATTTATAGTGATGTCAGGGTTTAAAGCTGAGGTTGAAATCTGGTCTCATCTGAAACAATATGTGCTGCCGGAACTTTTAAAAAATACCGCCTTGCTTGTTGTTGGTGTGATTTCTATCACCGCCGTTCTTGGGGTAACCCTTGCCTGGTTGACCTCCTTTTATGATTTCTTTGGCAGAAGTATATTTGACAAAATCCTTTTGTTACCCTTGGCAATCCCGGCCTATGTTATGGCCTTTATATACACGGGACTTTTGGATTTCTCAGGGCCGGTGCAAACCCTTATAAGAGCCCACTTACCATTTCTCTCTCCTTATTTCCCGGAAATAAGATCCGCATGGGGAGTTGTTTTAGTGATTTCTCTATCAATTTTCCCCTATGTCTATTTGATGTCTTCAAGTGGTTTTCGATCCATGGGCAGATCAGTGGTGGAAGCCTCTCAATCACTTTCTGCCGGAAAGGTTTATACCCTGTTTCGTGTCACAATTCCCATGGCTCGTCCCTGGATTTTTGGAGGCTTAGTTTTGGTTTTTATGGAGACCCTTGCTGATTTTGGAGCAGTCTCCGTATTTAATTATGATACGTTTACAACAGGCGTTTACAAAGCTTGGTATGGCTTTTTTTCCATCAATGCAGCTTCTCTATTAGCCTCGATTTTAGTGGTGATTGTTTTATTGATTTTTTTGACGGAATCATATTTTCGCCGAAAACAACAATTTTTCAACAAGGGCAATCCCATGCCAATTCAAAGAGAAAAGCTGAATGGTAAAAATGCATTGGTCGCCTTTTTGTTCTGCGCATCTGTTTTTTGCCTGGCCTTTGTCATTCCAGTTGGCCAGCTTCTGGTCTGGACGATTGAGTCCTTTAAGATGGAAATTAGCAGCCATTATATTAAATTGCTTGGGAACACTCTTTTTTTAGGTGTAATTGGTACAATCGTAACAATGATGGTTGCCATCCTCCTGGCCTATTCACAAAGGAGGATGAAAGATGTTAAAACAGGCGTCGCAACAAAGCTTTCTCTGGCAGGGTATGCCTTGCCAGGAACCGTTCTGGCCGTTGGGATGATTAATGTTATTGCCGGGGTTGATCGTTTTTTGATTAGCTTTTTTGATCTCTTTGGAATCCAAATCTCAAATGGATTGCTCAGGGGGTCTTTGATCTTGCTGCCATTTTGTTACATGGTTCGTTTTCTTACAGCAGGGTATAATCCAGTATTCAGCAATATGACAAGATTAACAACTTCAATGGATGAAGCATCAAGAATAATGAAGGTTTCCGGCGCTAAACTCCTATCAAAGATACATTTACCATTAATCAGTCGGGGGATTATCACCGGGAGTATTCTTGTTCTTGTGGAAATCATGAAAGAGATGCCGGTAACCTTAATGCTCAGACCTTTTGGATGGGATACCCTGGCAGTCAAAATTTTTGAACTGACCTCGGAAGGGGAATGGGAACGTGCAGCCCTGCCAGCTATTACGCTTGTCCTGGCCGGTATGATTCCGATTTTTATTTTGACATTTATTGGAAGGGATAAAAAATAAAATGTGTCTATCCGTAAAAAACATCAACAAACGACATGACAAGCATTTGTCCGTGGCCAATGATATTTCATTTACGATCAATGATGGTCAACTTGGGGCATTAATCGGCCCAAGCGGTTGTGGAAAAACAACCATGTTAAGGATGATTGCCGGATTTGAAAAACCCGATTCTGGTTGCATTCATATCTGCGGTCAACAAATGTTTTCACACAAAAAAAACACAGCACCCGAGAAAAGGCTCACTGGAATGGTGTTTCAGGATTATGCACTATTTCCCCATTTAACCGTATATGAAAATATAACATTTGGGCCTTCAAAAAATTCAAAAAAAGAGATTGAGAAATTAATCACCATGACGGGTTTATCTGGAAATGAAAAAAAATACCCCCATGAACTGTCCGGTGGACAACAGCAAAGAGTCGCTTTGGCAAGAGCCCTGGCGCCAAAACCAGGACTTCTGCTCATGGATGAACCCTTTTCAAACCTTGATGTATCTTTAAGAGAATTTTTATCTGAAGAAGTCCGTTTTATTTTGAACGAATTTGGCACAACCGGCCTTTTGGTCACTCATAACCAGCATGAAGCATTTGCCATGGCTGATCAAATAGGCGTGATGAAGGATGGTAAATTATTGCAGTGGGATACGGCAGATAACTTATATTATAAACCCGCATCCTATGATGTTGCAAGATTTGTGGGCGAAGGATCATTTGTAAATGCAAGCCGCATTTCTTCTGGTATCGTCGATTCAGAAGTTGGCAGCTTCACTGACAACCGGCCAGGCGATTTAAAAGGCATTGAGTCAGTAAAATTATTTATTCGCCCTGAAGATGTATTTATCAACCATGAATCTTCCCATAAAGCCAAATTGATCAAATCCCATTTCCGGGGACCCGGTAGGTTTCATACATTTGAACTTCCATCCGGGGATCAATTAACATGTTTGGATAAATGCCCTAAACGGCTCGAATTGAACAAAGATTACGGCATTTCGGTTTGTGATGCAAATGTGACGCTTTTAAATTAAAAATATTAATAAATACGAATAGAGGTTAAAAATGATTGGTCGGCATTCGGATCTTTCCGTATACAAAGAAATCTTTAAATCATCTGATTTCCTGAAAATTGCTTTTGGGGGAATGCTCATCCCCATAACCCTTGGGCTTTCTAAACTGTCAGGAAACCATACATCGTTAATAATAAGTGGGCTGTTATTGCTTTCAGTGGCAATCAATGGGATGCCCATTATTAAGGAAGCGTTTCAAGGTGTTATAAAAAAGAAAATAAATGTTGATGAACTTGTCAGCATTGCCATTATCGCTTGTTTGATCAATGGGAACTTTTTAGAAGCGGCCACTGTTAGCTTTATTATGGTATTTGGTGCAATGATTGAAGAGGCCGTTAGTGACAGTGCCAGAAAATCTATCCAGAGACTTATTGAAGTAACGCCGGATGTTGCCATCGTTGAAAAAAATGGTAAAGAGATTGAAAGAAAAGTATCGGAACTTTCAATCGGTGATATTGTTTTGGTAAGACCGGGGGATACGATTCCTGTTGATGGAAAAATTATGGATGGAATAACATCAGTAGATGAATCTTCATTAACCGGAGAATCAATTCCTATTGATAAGGGAAAAGGGGCCAAGGTCAGTGCCGGAACTATCAATATCCAAGGATTTATTAAACTTTGTACTCAAAAAATTGGACAGGATTCAACCATTGGAAAAGTGATTGAGCTTGTTAAATCAGCAGAACAGTCAAAAGTTGAAGGCACAAGGATCGTTGACAAATATGCCACCTATTTCACACCATTTATTTTATTGTTTGCTATTGTTACTTTTTTAATCACCAAAGAAATTGATCGTGCGATCACTGTTTTAATTGTGGGGTGCCCCTGTTCGTTTTTATTGGCAGGGCCTGTTTCTACCGTTGCCGCAATTGGCAGGGCTGCAAAAGCTGGTATTCTTGTAAAGGGAGGATCTTATTTAGAAAAGATAGCCGTTGCAAATGCCTTCTATTTTGATAAAACCGGCACCGTAACATCTGGAAACCCGAACGTCGTGGAAGTTATAAAATCGGCTGATTATACTGAAAAGCAAATTGTTAATCTTGCTGCAAATGTCGAGTGCGGAAGCCGACATCCCCTGGCAAAAGCAATACTTAAAAAAGCCAAAGAGCTTGATTGTGCGATACAACCGGCAAAAGACATTGTAGTTCAAATCGGAAAAGGTGTCTCAGGTAAAGTTGATAACAAAACGGTATGGGTTGGATCAACAGCAGAATCTCAAGTTTTAGACAAGGGAATCACTTTTGTAACCATAAGAATCGACAACCAAACAATAGGCCATATCGGTATCTTTGACCAGGCCAGACCGGAAGCAAAAAAGGTGATGGAATATCTTATTGCCAACAATGCAGATCTTGCGATCATTTCCGGTGATCAGGAATCTGCGGTGAGAAAAATAGCAAGCCAGGTAGGGATAAAATCATACTATGCCCGATTGAAGCCCGATGAAAAAATGGATAAAATCAGTCAATATAAAAAAGGTCTTCTTGTATATGTTGGCGATGGCATCAATGATGCGCCTGCCCTTAAAATCTCAGATGTGGGCATTGCAATGGGCTTGAGAGGTTCTGATGTGGCCCTTGAAACCGCAGATATAGTACTGCTTAATGACAAAATTGAACGTCTTCCCTTTCTCATAAGATTAAGCCGGCGGATGAGCAAAACTATAAAAATCAGCATTGCTGTCAGCCTGATAATAAATCTTTTGTCATTGATAGCTGGCTCCATGGGACTTTTAACCCCAATTCTTGGCGCAATCTCTCATAACATTGGATCCATAGCAGTCGTTTTGTTGTCGGCGTCAATATCATTTGAAAAATATGAAGGATAGTTTGATATTAAAATTCAACCAGAATAGAAAATCACAAAGGCAGATTTTTTATGGAAATTATGACCATCGCAAAATCAATTACATACTTTCTACTCGCTGGATTATTTGAAATTGGAGGCGGTTATTTGGTATGGCTTTGGATCAGAGAAGGCAAACCAATAATATACGCAGTTATGGGATCGATTATTTTGATTGTAT
>JAFLJU010000159.1 GCA_022712835.1 Desulfobacteraceae bacterium | reverse complement strand
AGAAAATACCCGGATAGTAGCCTCGGTTTTAAAGGACTATCCGGATTCTTATATCGTGTCCAGAAGAGAGCTCTCTTCTCTTATCGGGGAAAAATTGATCATGGATCTGAAAAAGATTTCCCTGTTTGCCGGTTGCTGGATACTAGGCCTTATCATATTCTTTTTAAGAAAACCCAAACAGATATTTCTGGCACTGCTGCCGGTCGCAAGTTCGATTCCATTTGTTTTTCTTGTGTTAACTATTTTTTCCATGGATGTTACCGCCATTATTCTTATTACGTTGATTATCATTCTAGGCCTAGGTCTGGATTACGGCGTGTTTATCTCTAGTGCGGAGTCTGTTAAAAAGCGAGACTCGGTGATCATTGCGGCAAGCTTTTCAATGATCACAACCATAATGGGTGCAGGCGCACTTTTGTTTGCATCCCATCCGGTGATGTTTTCCATTGGAGTAACGCTTGTCAGCGGTGTCACAGCCGCCTATCTAAGCGCTGTTTTCTGTATTCCGGCTTTCCAAAAGGTGTTTAAATGAAAAACTTATTAATTTTTTTGTCTCTTTTGCTGTCTCTTTTATTGACGGGGTGCAGTACCAGCATACCCAAACATCATCGGGTGGTTCTGGATTTAAACACACAAATGGCAAGGGAACAAATAGATCACTATAATCAGCTGATATTGCAAAAAGCAGATATTGTAAGCACCATCACATTCAATTTCAGGGGCCGTTCATTGTCAGCACTTGGCATCACTGAACTGGATGGAGAAAACAACAGCTTTTCAGTGGCTGCCCTAAGCCCCATGGGAATGACATTGTTTAAACTAAAAAGGGAAAAAGGCAAATTAATCTCACGGTATATTATGCCTAAATTCGGCCCCGAGGACATGGAAAAAACAGCGGACATGATAAACAATGATATCGCACTGGTCTATTTCAACAGAGACGTCAATGTTTCAAAAAACGCGCCTGTGATAGATACCCACGGTGTTACCGTCCACACACAGATAAATAATGAGCAATATCGATATGTTTTTGGTGGAACCCCTTTAAAATTGATGCAAAAATCAATGCTTGAAAACAATTCAAAAATCTGGTCTGTTGATTATTATGATTATCAACAGATTGGCAACAAAGAGATCCCCTTTAAAATTTTCTTTAAGAATAATAAGTACGGCTACTCCATTGAGATAGAGACAAAGGAAATTAAAAATGAGCTTATTCGATGAACAAATAAGTCAATTGTTGGAAAATAAGCTTGAATACCAGGACAATAACCTGATAGCCCAATTGTCATTTGATAAAGAATTTATCGGGTTTAAAGGACATTTTCCTGACAGGGCTGTTTTACCGGGGATCGTAATGATCAAGGTCATGACCCGGATGTATGAAATGCACCACCATAAAACAACTCTGCTGACACAAATAAAAAAGGCCAAATTTATAGAACCCATTTTTGAGGATACTCTAACCTCATTTTTTGTAAAATCAGAAGAAACCGATGCAGGAATAAACCTCCTGGGCAAGGTGGTTAAATCCGACAAAATTATTGCAAAAGTCTCCCTTGTTTTACAAGGCGCATAAAACCAACTCCAATAGGACTACCAGTAGTCATACCAATATTTATACCCCAAATTAAAAGAGCTATTAAAAAAATGACAATAACAAAAATTAAAGAAAAACTGATCGAACAGATCGCATTGTCCGTTGGCCAGGAACCCTCAACGATTACATCAGAGATGATGCTGCATGAGATTGGCATGGATTCTCTAAAACTGATTGAATTGTTTGTGTTTATTGAAAAAGAGTTTAAGGTTCGGGTCATGGAATCGGGTATTTCCCAAGAAGCCATGATGAAAATTGACTCTTTGGCCCAAAGTATTCACACCATCATCACTGAAAAATGAAATTTTTTAATAGATCCCCTCGGTATTATCTGTCCGGAATTGACTGGATAATGGCCGGTCTCGACCAGATTAACAAAACCCACACAGGAGTAGGCAATCATTGTGCCCTGGTTCTGGTATTGGACGGAATTCTTGATAAAATAAGTTTTTCCAGAACCTTGGAAAAGGCCTTATCAAACACCTCCTTTGTAAAAGGAAAAACACGCCGTGCCTGGCATTTGGCTCCCTATTGGGCACCCTGTCCCTACATCTTTGATAATGATGATATGGGGTTTTTTGATCTGGAAATAAAAGATCAAAACCAAAAAAATATTGACACAACCATTCAAACATGTGCCGGCACCCCCTTTAAAGACAATAAAACACTGCTTGGGTTTGATCTTGTTCACGGTAATGAGCAAACTTATATCATCATGCGGTTTGACCATCGAATATTTGACGGCAGGGGCGCAGAATCATTTTTAGACTATATTTTAGATTCTTCCAAACAAAACCAGCCGTATCAATTGCCGTCCCAGGGCCCGCAACTGCATTCCTGGAAGAGTTTATTTTTCTCCGGTCAATGTATCAATCGATTTTTAAGATCCATCTATTCTAAAAACTCGACCAAGGTGGCTTGTCTTCCCCAGGGATCTAACCCCGTGAACCCCCATCGTTTTTATCACACCACATTTTCAGAAGAAACAACCCTTGCCATTGACACAAATGCCATGGAAAATGCCGGATACCTGATGAATGGTGTCTTTTTTTTAAGCTGTGTGACCAAGGGATTTGATGCCTTGTTAAAAGAGAACGGCAACATTTTGATACCCATCAATGTGGATATGCGGGGAGCAAAATTCA
>JAFLJU010000618.1 GCA_022712835.1 Desulfobacteraceae bacterium | reverse complement strand
AAAGACACCCGGGAATTTATCCTATTGTCCCAGACAGACCCCGAAACATGGGAAAAGGTAAAACAAGCCTTTGATGAACACGGCACCCTTGCGCTAAAACCTATTTTTCTCCTCTTGGACCAGGAGGTGTCCTATGACCGACTTCACTTACTGCGACTCCATTACTTAACACAAAATCAGGAATCCTAATTAAAATGTATTTGAATGTTTGAGTTGAATCTGCTAACCAATAATATCAATCCCGATTTACCAGACCGTTAACTAAACATCATTGACAAATATTTTTTCAAAAGGGCAATAAACGAGTGGTATATGAAAGATGAAAAAAAATCCAGGAAAGAACTCCTAGCTGAAATCCAATCTCTTCGCATGGAAAACAGCCGGTTAAAAAAAGGATTAATGAGAACAAACTCAACCATCCTTATCGTGGATGACAACGATGACACCCGGGAAACAGTAGTTGCCATGATCGAATCATTTGGTTATACCGCCATTGGAGCACAATCCCCCCAAAGGGCAGTTGAACTGTTCATAGAACAAAAGGCATCCTTTGATCTAATTCTCTCGGACATTGTCATGCCGGACGGTGGCGGACAGGAACTGGTCAAGAAACTCATACAGTTAAAACCAGACATAAAAGTCATCTTCATGTCTGGATATACGGAAGACGAAATTGTCCACGACGACGTATTTAAAGTACAAAATTCCTGTGCCCAATTCATTAAAAAGCCCTTTACTATGGAAGAGATTGGCTCACTTCTTGAGCAACAGCTTGGCAAATAACACAATGAAACAGGGGTATACATGTTAGACAATATATATCCGGAGTCCATAGATGAATCAGGAAGATATCTACGGCTGACCCTCCAATATATTTCAAAGTATAAACTTGCCTACAATCCTATCACCTATTCATTGTGGTATGAATATGCCACCGGGCGAAATGACTTCCTTATCAAGGAAATACAGGCCCTGGAAAAAAACAAGATTGATATCTCCTTTGACATTGTACTCAAATTGTTCCGGAAACATGTGGCAGACAGCCAGGTGATTCTGGCGGAAAAGAAAGTCAGTGAATTCCAGGCAATTCTCACAGAAGTCAATAAACAATTAGGCCAGTCCGGAAACACCCTGAATGACCAGGGCTATTCATTGGAAAGCCATGCTGAAAAACTGAGCCAGTCCACCACATTGACGGATGTATCAGCCATTGCCGAAGCAATCGTATCGGGAACAAAAGCTATGGTGATCTCCAGCCAGGCCCTGAAACAACAGATGGATGCAACTGTATCGGAAATCACCACACTCAAAAAAGAGCTGAAAGGGATAAAACACACGGCAAGAACCGATATGCTTACCGGTCTGGTAAACCGGAGAGGATTTGATGAAGCCCTATTGGAAGCCCGACAGCATTCCATCAATCACGACCAGGCAGTTTCCATCATACTCGCTGACATTGATCATTTCAAGAAGATCAATGACACCCATGGCCACCTCATCGGGGATAACGTTTTAAAAATGCTTTCCAAACTGCTCAAGGAACATATCAAAGGTAAAGATACTGCCGCACGCTTCGGTGGAGAAGAATTTATCATCATTCTGCCCGAGACACCTCTGAAAGGCGCTTTTATTCTAGCCGAGCAGATCCGAATGAACCTTCGAAGCATGAAATGGACGGCCAAAGAATCTGGAAAATCCATCGGTTCCATTACCATTTCCCTCGGGGTCGCCCAATTTAAACCTAACGAAACCACGGAATCGTTGATCCAACGCGCTGACAATGCCCTGTACTTTGCAAAGGAAAACGGAAGAAACAACACCATGACGGAACTGGACATTGAAACGAACTGATTCTCCAGGAGAAAGGATTCATATGGAAACGAGAAAATACACCCTCACCATGCTGGTGGAAAATGAGCCGGGTGTTACCGCCAGAATTACCGGCCTGTTTGCCGGAAGAGGGTATAATATTGAAACCATCTGTGGTGCCCCCACGGCAAACCCAAAAATGTCCAGAATAACCATCACCACCCATGCAAGTCCCCTGTTGATCGAACAATGCATGAAACAGATCAAGCGCCTAGTCAATGTAATTAAACTTAGGGACATGACCGGGGAGAATGCGATCAAACGGGAAATGGCACTGATCTGTGTCAAGGCCAAACCGGAAAACCAGTCAAAGATAAGGCAAATCATGACGCAATTCAATGGGATCCTTATGGATGAGGGAAAGCAGCAATATATTTTTGAAATCGCAGGAGATGAAGATACCATAGACATCCTTCTGGAAAAGCTTGCGCCCTTTGGGATCAAAAAGCTGAGCCGATCCGGGGTTTTAGCCCTGTACAAAGAATCATAGATATATCATTTTCTTACAGCTAAATTATGGACGGCTTGTCTTGCACCATCCCATCAGACATATCGGTCTTTTCCCATGGAAAGGTTAGAGCCAGACAAAAGAACAAACGGATCCAGATGGATCATCTGGTATAATTGGTAAGTGGACGGAGCAAACTTGTTCTGCTCCCCGGGTACGCCCGAGAATCGACCAAAACCCAGGGAAAGACTTTTGGACGAACCCTTGGAAAAACCCTTGGAAGAGGATCTGTTTCCCAACAATTGGTTCATCTCTTCCTTGAGGGCGTTTATCTGTTCCATAAGGGTTTCGAGTGGATTTTGAACCTGCCCTTCCAATGACCCGGGGCCGGATCCAGGGGTCAACACCATGGAAAGGCGATTCTGCGGTAAAACACCAGGCGCCGGATTATTCACGACTGCATTCAGTTCAGTCTTGATTGTTTCACTTTCCACCGGTCTTGCAGCCAGATCAATCTGTTGGATGGATCCGACATTGCCATTTTCAAACAAAAACACACCGGAACTTTTCAACCGTCCCTTAAGAAGATTATCCGAACCCGTCATATCAAAACCGGTGGCAACACTTTCAAGAGAAATGGCGCCGACACCCGCATCTTTCAATGAGATCAGCCGATCCTCCCCATTTTCATCCCGGGTCCATACGGAAAGTTTTGAAAAAACATCATCATTTTCATCAATCCAGCCGTTTTGGTCCCCGTCCCAAATAGCCAATTCTTCAAACCCATTGCCTGTGCCCGGCCCAAAGAGCTCGGACCCATTGTTGATCTTTTGATCATTGTTCTTATCAAAGGCCAAAAAACCGCTGCCGGCAGAGACAAAACTTATGTTTTCTGTTTTCCCGTCATTGTCCAGATCGAATTCAAAACTGGTATCAGATAATACGGGCAGACGACCATCCAGACTAATCACCAGGGGATCCGTCAGAATCACCTGTTCCTTCCAGGTATGAACAAGGGTTTCCTGCTCCGTTTTAGACAAGAAGGCCCTGTTCATTGACAAATCAAGGGCGAACTCAATAATTCTGCCATCTTCGGTGACAACTTCTCCTTGGGAGGCAAAGGTCATTTGTTCTGCCTCAAAACGGATATCTGTCCGGCTCAAAGAGATTATTTTTTCATCTGACAATTGGCTGGAATCTGTACCTGACCTGGGGAAAGATTTGGGTGTGCTAAGGCCGGTATCAATTTGTATGTTGTCCCCTTGCTGAATCTGCCGGACCACCACATCCCTGTCAATCACAGCGCCTACAATTGTTTCCAGCAACTGCCTCTGCTCAAAAACCATTATTTCCCCCGGGGCTGTCCGAACCGTTGATCTGGATGAAATTTCTCCAGAGTAACCCGACTGGTATTCCACTTGTGTGTTCTGTGAGATACTCACCCGGTCCACCACCATGCTTGTGAATAACTCCCCTTGAGTCCCCATACCAATGAACCGATTATTGGAAGGGACCGGAGTCTTCCGGGCAAACCTTTCCTGGGTTTCTTCCTTGAGCGAAAGATCCATCTGTTCAGAAGAATTATGAGATGTAATCATCATCTTGGCATCTAATATTTTCATCACCGACTCCCTCCATGGATATCATTGGGTTATTTATGAGCATCGACATTTTAAAAAAAAACCTTAACCCCTTTCGACGAGAAAAAACCCCATGGGTATGGAAGGGCCAGATAATGGTTGAAACCTTTGGATATTTAATGATATCTAATAATATTTTCGATGGGAATAATAATAATAGTAGTAGTAAAGGCACATGATTTATCAAAAAACTGAACATATTGCGGCTGGCTGGCTAAAGGCAGATAAAAATTGCTCAAGAATATACCAGGCCTATCTTGGCACTTGTCTCGGGGTGGCCCTTTATGACAAGACACAGAGGATAGGGGGAATCATTCACATACTTCTACCCGAACCCCTGGGAACCATGGGGACAGAGTTTCCAGAAAAATATGCATCCACGGGAATTCCTATCCTGATTAACCAAATGGTCAGCCTGGGCAGTTCGCCCAGGGACATCAAGGCCGTCATCGCAGGAGGCGCCCTTGTGGGGCCCATATCCCAGCAGGATATGGGGTTGGATATCGGGGGTCGGTCTGCCGACATTGCCCGGGCGATTTTACAACGCCAGAACATTGAAATTATCAAATCTGAAACCGGTGGTTTTTTTACCTGTACCCTTGAGTTAAACATGGAAACCGGTGAAGCCACAATCGCTCCTGCCTGGGAAAACAACCGCAACTCCCAGCAAGAGATTTCCCCACCCACCCCGGATGATATTGATGACACCATCGAAAATATAAAACCCATCCCCCAGACAGCTTTAAAAATATTCAGAATGTTCCAGGATAACCGATGCGACATCAAAGATATCACCCAGGCACTCTCCCAGGATCAGGTATTGAGCGGTCAGACCCTGAAGTTATGCAATTCGGCCATGTTTTCCGGCACCTCCAAAATTGAGACCCTGAAGGATGCTGTTTTATTATTGGGAGAAGACCTGCTGATTCAATCCGTTATCACGGCAGCTGTGAACACTTACTATAATCAGACCGGCACCTCTGGCTATTCCCTGTGCCGGGGCGGTTTATTTTTCCACGCGGTTGGGGTAGCCATAACGGCTGAAAATCTGGCAAAGAAAACCAAGAAAGTACCCGCCAAAAATGCCTATACCGCTGGGCTTCTCCATGATATCGGCAAGGTTGTCCTGGACCAATACATATCCGACAGGGCCCCCTTGCTGTTCAGAGATCTGGGCAGCGGAACCCAAAGTTTTTTAGATTCTGAAAAAAAACTGTTAGGAATCACCCATTGTGAAGTAGGTGCATTACTTGCAAAAAAATGGCAATTTTCAGATGCTCTCTCCCAGGTCATCCGCTACCATCACCACCCGGAAAAGGCAAAAACGAACAAAGACCTTGTCTATATTGTCTACCTTGCCGACCTGCTGATGGAAAAATTTCATACCGGCCATGACCTTGAGAAAATGCAGTCCCAGAGCATCGAACATGTTTTAACTCACCTGGGACTCACCTGGGCGGATATCCCGGAGATTGTTGATGCAACTCCCATTAATGTCATGAACACCAACGAATGAAGGTCAAAGAAAAGACAAAGATGACCCATACAGATAAACAGCAGCGGTTAAGAGACCTTCCAGGGGTGGACCATCTACTGGAAATTGTTAAACATGATGAAAGGTTCTTTGGAATCCCCCGGAAAGTAGTCCTTGAATCCATCCGGACAATTTTGGAAAACATCCGCCAGAATATCCTTGAGGACACCCTAACCGAGATTTGCAACAATAAGATCATAGAACAAACCATTGATGCAGCCCGGGAAAGAATGAAAAACCGGTTGGTCCCGGTGATCAATGCCACCGGTGTGGTGCTTCACACAAACCTAGGACGGGCCTTGTTATGCGAGGATGCCCTGGAAAACATCCAAGCCATCTCCGGGTCCTATTCCAACCTGGAACTGAACCTTTCCACAGGCAAACGGGGTATCCGATATTCAGCCGTGGAAAACTTAATCTGTGAACTGACAGGAGCACAGAGCGCCATTGTCGTCAACAATAATGCAGGCGCTGTGTTACTGGCCTTAAACACCCTGGCAAAGGATACGCAAGTGGTGGTTTCCCGGGGGGAACTGGTTGAAATCGGCGGGTCTTTCAGGGTGCCGGATATCATGTCCAAAAGCGGATGCCACTTAAAAGAAGTGGGAACTACCAACAGAACCCATTTGAGGGATTATGAACAGGCTATCACAGCCGATACCGGACTGTTTCTTAAGGTTCATACCAGCAATTATAAAATTGAAGGGTTCACCGCCAGCGTGGGACTTGCGGAACTTGCTGAACTGGGGAAAAAAAGGAATATTCCGGTGATGGAAGATCTTGGTTCTGGCACCCTGATCGATTTTTCCAACCATGGACTTCCGGCGGAACCCCTGGTTTCAGACTCCGTATTATCGGGTGCCGATGTGGTCACCTTCAGTGGAGATAAGCTGTTGGGAGGTCCCCAATCGGGTATTATTGTGGGAAAAAAAGAAACCATCGACCGAATCAAGGCCAACCCTCTGACCCGGGCTCTGCGCATTGACAAACTGACCCTGGGCGCCCTGGAAGCCACCTTAAAACTGTATCGGGATGAGAAACAAGCCATCAAAAAAATTCCCACCCTGAGAATGCTGACCATGTCCTATGACCAGACGTGTGAGAAAGCCCAAGCCCTGGAAAAGCATATACGAAACGCCATTGAAGACCAGGCCCAGGTCGAGTTAGCGGATCTGGAATCCAGACCCGGCGGCGGATCTTTTCCCGAACTGAAACTGCCCACCCAATGTGTCACCCTGCGCCCCCTAAACATGTCGGTTGCACGCCTTGAGAGAAGCCTTCGCCTGTCATCTCCTGCTATCATCGGCAGGATAGAGGGAGATCGCTACATATTAGACCCGAGAACCATTCAACCCGGACAGGACGAGATTATTTCGACAACCCTTGGAAAAATACTGTTAAAAAAATGATTCATAAATTTACCTCAAAAGAAATCCATTTTTTAAAAACCGAGTCAGATGGCCATCCCATACGGCCGCCAAAAACCTTTTTTTCTGACCTTCTTCAGAGCCTCCCCGTCCAGATTGAAAAGCTGAAGGCCCGACTTGCATCGGCCCAGATCCCTGGAGATAATTTTATCTGTGCCGTGATCAAGGTATCTGAAACCGCTTCTGAGCAGACAAAGGAAAAGGCAAAGGATATTTTTGAAGCCTGCTTCCACTCGATCCTGGACAAAGAACGAGGACTATGGGAAAGCCTGGACGATACCTCCTTTGCCCTGATCTTCTGGGATTATCTCAAAGAAGAAAACGGTGCCCGTCTGATCTCCCTGTTAAAAGAAAAGATATCAACGGCTTTAAAAACCGATATCCTTATGGGCGTGGCAACATTTCCTTTCCATGACTTTGAAAGAAGCGATATCATCGGCAATGCCCTGAAAGCCATTGACCATGCCGCATTTTTCGGAGACAATCATTATATCTATTTTGATGCGGTCTCCCTGAACATTAGCGGAGACAGGCTTTATCAATTGGATAACTATGAAAAAGCCCTCCAGGAATACAAACGAGGGTTGGAAAGTGAACCCAAAAATATCAATCTCATTAACAGCCTCGGGGTCTGCTACGGGGTAATGGGAGAGATTGCCCAGGCACAAAAAGAATTTGAAAAGGCCATTGCCATTAATCCCAGGGAGGTGATGGTCATCTACAATATCGGCCTGATCCATCGGATCAATGAAGAGGATGACAAGGCGATTCTCTACCTTAAAAAAGCCCATGGCATCGATCAAAACGTATTTGAAATAGAGCTTCTCCTAGGGCACCTGCTTTTTAAACAGGAAAAATGGGACAGAGCCCTGCCCCATCTTGAAGCAGCAACCAGTTTAAATCCGGACTCCAGCATGGCCTTCAGGATGAAAGGAGAAATTTTCCTGGATAAACTGGATAAAAAAGATCCCCAAAAAGCAGGGGCTGAATTTAACCAGGCAGTGAAACTGAACCCCTCGGATGCGATTTCCCTGTCCGGCTATGCCCTGGCCATGGCCCTCCAGGAAAAAAATCTAAAAATAGCCCTCTCCTTTGCCAATAAAAGTGTGGCCCTGGAACCCAACCCCTTGTTCCAAAACCGCTTAAAACAGATCCAGGAAATCTGCGATGCCTTGGAAGCGAACCCAA